>JALYGW010000061.1 GCA_030776915.1 Thermoproteota archaeon | reverse complement strand
CTCCCATCATGCGCATTCATGACGTAGATTTCATTATTGCCGTCTCTAGTACTGGTAAAAGCTATCTTTGTACTATTTGGTGACCAGCTGGGGAATTCATCAACTTGAATATTGTTAGTCAGCCTTGTTTGATCACTCCCATCATGCGCATTCATGACGTAGATTTCATTATTGCCGTCTCTAGTACTGGTAAAAGCTATCTTTGTACCATCAGGAGACCAGGTAGGATGAGTATCTAAAGCAGCATTGTTACTTATGTTTGTCTCATTGCTTCCATCATGCGCATTCATGACATAGATGTCAAGGTTTCTAGTCAAAGCTATCTTTGTACTATTTGGAGACCAATCAGGAAATCGATCAATAGCATTATTGTTAGTCAGCCTTGTTTGATCACTCCCATCATGCGCATTCATGACGTAGATCTCTTCAGTGGCATCTACAGTACTGGTAAAAGCCATTTTACTACTGCTTTCTCCTGGAGAAGTAGCAAACGCAGATTGGTTTGGATATATAATTGGTATTGGTAGTGCTGCAATGAAAATGCTTGATAGGACAATAATAATACTGACAATAATAGTCCTTCTTCCAAATAGCAGAAAACTATGCGTATTGGTAGTAGTATCTTTTATCTTTTTTAGTGACGTCAATAATCTTGATGATGACATTATTCTCAGAAAAGGCGTACAGAGAATTAGATAAAGGTATGGATTGATTATTCTTCTAAATTTCTTAACGTAAAACAATACGCGGTTTTATAGTAACTTTTTACCTGATTGGAGAATATCTATTCAAGCATGCAGCTATATGCTGTTTGTAACGGTGAAACATTATAAGGACATCCAAATTTGGGTTGGTTAAAACGTACAAATCATTATTTATATTATCTGGAAGGATAAGAAGTAGGCGATTCTCGTTTAACGCCATGATTTTTCAAAAACATGGTAAAAGAAGAAAGTTGGTATGGTTGGTTGGTTCATTGGTCATTATCTAGAAGGCGCGGGAGTCCGCTAGACGAGGAAAGCAAGATCCAGACTGGGCGTTTAGATGAGTGTTAAAATTCATGCAGTCGCTAAAGGAAAAAGTTGAGCGGAGAGAGCGGTCAGTCGGCACTGAGAGGAACTATCTCAAAATCATCAAGCTATTCTGTGAAATGGCAGACATCCAGATCCCATGGAAGAAGATTACTCGAGGATTACCCCGCGGTAGGAAATAGCCGATAAACTAAGACTACTGGCGGTTGTATAGATACACGTATTTCTCGCAAGAGGTGCTTCTGACCTATATATACCTGAGATGCACTCGACGCTGGCTAATATGCTAAACATTAGCAGATCCACATACAACATTGTCCTCTACCTATCTCAAAAACATTTTACAGTTGTAAAGCTACGCTGTATTATATGATAGGATGTAATTGATTCGTATGGCCAAAGACCCTGTATGCGGAATGTTTGTAGAAGAAAAGCCCGATGCCATCCGACATACCATTGATGGGAAAGAATACTTCTTCTGCGCCACCCAGTGCTTGAATGAATTTACTGCGCCTGAGAAGGAGTTAAGAAAGCTGAAGAGGCAAGTGGCAGTAAGCATCAGCCTGACAATTCCTATAACTATTCTAACTTATCTGATACTGCTTCCAAGAGAATGGAACAGCTATGTCCTTCTCGCACTTGCAACCCCTGTTCAATTCTGGGCAGGATGGCGATTTTACAAGGGTACATTAGATGCCATCAAAGCAAGGGCATCAAATATGGATACGCTGATAGCGATAGGCACAAGCGCGGCTTACTTTTACAGTGCTATAGTCACGCTCCTGCCCGGCTTCTTTCCATTTGAGGACGTATATTTTGAGACTGCAGCCATCATTATTACCCTGATATTGATTGGCAGACTGCTCGAACAGAGGACTAAGGAAAAAGCTTCTCATGCTGTAAGGAAACTGCTAGACCTTCAGCCTAGTATGGCCCATGTGATAAGAGAAGGAAAGGAAGCGACCATCCCGGTAGAAGAAGTACAGCAAGATGAGATCCTTATTGTAAGGCCCGGAGAGCGCATACCCACAGATGGAATGGTAGTTGATGGCGCATCTTCAATAGATGAATCTGCAATAACTGGTGAGAGTATCCCTGTTGACAAATCTGTTGGAAGCGAAGTCATCGGGGCGACAATAAACAAAAGCGGTCTGCTAAAGATAAAGGCTACAAAAGTAGGGATGGACACTGTTATTTCGCAGATTATCTCTTTAGTCGAGCAGGCCAGAACTGGCAAAGCTCCAATGCAGAGGATGGCAGATCAAGTTTCAAAATATTTTGTGCCAGCAGTTGTCATAATTGCTATCGCTTCAGGGCTAGCATGGTATTTCCTTGGAGGTATAGGACTTACATTCTCTCTTCTAGCATTTGTGTCAATCATGATCATAGCCTGCCCATGTGCTTTAGGTATCGCCACCCCTGCGGCGCTTATGATGGGAGCAGGCAAGGGTGCAGAAAACGGCATACTTTTCAAAGGTGGCGAACATTTGGAGATGGCTCGGAAAGTCAAGACAGTTGTGTTCGACAAGACGGGCACCCTTACAAATGGAAGACCTGAGGTAACAGACATCATTTCCAAATCAGAAATAGGGAGAGAAGAGATGCTAAGGCTTGCGGCGATAGCGGAATCAGGCTCTGAACATCCATTGGGACAGGCAATAGTGAGAAAGGCCAAGGAAGAAGGAATGATTGTAGCTAACCCCGACTCATTTGAAGCTATATCAGGTCATGGTCTGCGAGCGACCTATGGCGACCATACCATTATGATAGGAAATAGAAAAATGATGGATGATAATAATATTGTAGTGACAGAGAGCATCGATTTCAGGATGAAAACCCTTGAGCAGGAAGGCAAGACTGCTGTCCTTATATCAACAGACAACAAGCTTGCAGGAATTATCGCTATGGCGGATACTGTTAAAGAAGACGCAAAGGAAGCTATAGAGTCGCTCAAGCAAATGGGCATAGAAGTTATAATGCTCACAGGCGACAATGAAAGAACTGCTCAGGCGATAGCTTCTAAACTTCAAATAAAGCGAGTGATAGCGCAAGTGCTTCCACAGCAAAAGGAAGAGATCGTATCTAAACTAAAGTCAGAAGGTAAGATAGTGGCAATGGTTGGTGATGGCATCAATGATGCTCCGGCGCTTGCCAAGGCAGATCTAGGAATAGCCATTGGCTCTGGAACTGATGTAGCAAAGGAAACAGGCGGTATCATTTTGATAAAAAACAGACTCAAAGACGTGGTTACAGCACTTGACTTGGGAAGAAAGACTGTGTCGAAGATAAAGCAGAACCTATTTTGGGCGTTTGCATACAATACCGGTCTGATACCGATAGCTGGAGGAGCACTTGTTCCTTTCCTCGGCCCAGAAGTATATGCATGGCTTCCATTTATGGCGGCTGGAGCAATGGCGCTAAGCTCTGTGACAGTGGTAGGCAATTCTCTTCTTCTTGGAAGATATGTTCCAAAATACGCAAAGAAGCCCGGAAAAAAGATCTATTCTGGAGAAGAGCTAAAGCAGGTATATAATATCCCTCCTGCATTTTCACCTGCTAGAAAATCAGGCTAGCGGGCCACTCTTACAAACTTGTAGCCTGATTTTTCCAGCCTTTCCTTTATTTCCTCCTTTGATATAGAAGCAGAGTCAAATTCTACGATAATGCTATCAGTCATATAGTCTATCTCTATTTTCTTGATTGATTGCTCATTCTTAAGCTGCTTTTCCACTATCGGCTTGCAGCTAGTGCAATACATTCCTACGATTTTGAAGAATGCCTTTTCAATAACCATTTTGGTACCACATCTCTTTTGCTTTCCCTTCTTCTTCTTCTTCTTTTTTATTTCGCTAAACTATGATACTGAGTATATGACAGGATAGCCCGCGCTACAAAACCTATTGCGAGCAATATTCCAAAATCAATCTACAAAGGTGGTCAAAAATCCTGCTATCCTGAAGCCATAAAATTACAAAAGGCTGCCATATTCTGCTATTTTCCATCAAAAAGAGATATAGTTGCCGCATATACAGTTATCGCAGCCTATGTTGCCTCTTCTTTACTACCATCTTTCTAAGCATAGGCAATATACCCTTTGGCCAAGTAGCCCATAACAAAAGCGATGAGATCTAAGTTCATCGCCAAAGTTTGGTTTACACCGAGCCCAAAGTAAATTCAGTATCTGCAGCAGCTGCTGCTATTCCTCAGCCTGCGTTTCAACCACCCAAACAGATAGAAAAAAATCATCTTGAGGTAGGATCTTTTTAAGGATGTGATCAAGATTTCTTACTTGCGCCTAGCTACACGGATTGATCTCAGGAACAGTTTAAGAAAGAAAATAGTTTCATGCTACTCCGCAATTATCACAATGTCTGCATGATTCTCCATCATTGAATGCATCTGCTGGCCGGGAGGAATGACATGAGCATGTACTGTATAGTACCCTTCTGACTCTGGCGTGAATGTGAAATAATATGTGCCGTTACCTCTTTCATTCGCACCGAACATTCCCCCTGTCATATCCATTGTAGTCATGGGCAACCCTTTCTCAATTCCTATTATTACTTCAGCTCCTTGCATTGTCATGTTAGTATGCTTCTCAACAACCTTCAGCACAACCTCGGTTTGGTTTCCAGCAGGAACATATGATTGAGACTCGAGGAATATCATGACATCTTCAGGTGCTTGCATCTGCATCCCGCCTCCTTCCATCATTGTCATCATTCCGCCCATAGCTTGCATTAGGCTATTTCCGCTTGCAGATAGCGCAACAAAGGTGAATATAGCAGCTGATATTGCAAGTGCTACTGCTGCTGCTACTGCTCCTGATAACAATGCTGTCAATTTTACTCTTGACTATACTGGCGTTGCAACATATTTCAATTCAGTAGCTTACATTTGTAAAATGGTCATTTTTCAGCACAGTATTATTAGTAGTATCTCTGTTAAGAATCATGGCTGCCTTGTCTATGTCTTTTATTCTATAAATCCATACGCCATTTGCTCTTTTTCCTTGATATGATGCCGGCTGAAAGGAGACGCCTGAGATGCTCGCATATTGTCGAGGTACTTCTCCCTAGAGCATTCTTTATTTGAGAATAGCTAGCATACTCAAACCTCATCAGCAAAACTATGATAGCCAAAGTCGTAGGATAGCTTGCAGAAGCAATGGCATTGCACAACTCCTAGTCATCATCATAATCCTTAGGAAAAAGGCGCGTAGAACCGCTGTCTCTTCTCACTCTAATTCTTTCCTGCCTCTGGAGAATCTTTTGATGTGATGGCTAAGAGTGCCATACGCGAGAGATTTGTCATGTGTACCAGCTCGCTGTGTCTTATGCCGGCATGAGATTGTGCAATAGCTATAAT
Source organism: Thermoproteota archaeon (assembly GCA_030776915.1). GTDB lineage: Archaea > Thermoproteota > Nitrososphaeria > Nitrososphaerales > Nitrososphaeraceae > Nitrososphaera. Next base: position 195 of record JALYGW010000061.1, on the reverse strand, counting down.
CCTGCTTCTTGCTTGCTCCGCTTCAGGCCTGAGTCTTCTAGAGGTGGTATTACACACCACTAGCTGTATATCTTGCTCACTCAACCACCACCAATTCTACATAGACAGTCCTGACAACTGCTCCGTCTGTTGCGCTCACAGCAAGTATGTGCTGGCCTTTCTGCATGCCTTCATCTTTTAGCTCAAGCGTCACAA
>JALYGW010000060.1 GCA_030776915.1 Thermoproteota archaeon | reverse complement strand
CAATAGAAGAGGCGCGTGCCAAGATTCTCGCGCAGATTGAAAAATTAAGGAGCGAGACTGCGGCTATCCACAAAAAAGTTATTGTGAAAGAGCATATCTCTAGAGAGTGGTACGAGCGCTACCGATGGTTCATCACCACCGATGGTCTCTTGGTAATTGGCGGCCGTGATGCATCATCCAATTCTGCATTAATACGTAAGCATTTGACAGAGCATGACATTGTTTTTCATGCCGAAGTTCACGGCTCACCATTTTTTATTATAAAAAATGCTGCGGCTTTTGCAGCAACCCAAGAAGGCACGATTGATTCATCCTTACATCAGGTTGCACAGGCTACCATCTCATTTAGCAGGGCATGGAAGGACGGACTCTCTAGCGCAGACGCATACTGGGTCATGCCAGAGCAGGTGAAAAAGGGAGCACCAACAGGTCAGTTCTTACCAAAGGGCTCGTTTGTAATAGAGGGCAAACGCAATTACCTCAAAGGAGTAGAGTTAAGGCTTGCAATAGGCATCATGCAATTGAATAATAGAGAAACGCTTCTCTGTGGGCCAGAGGAAGCAATAAAGAAACACTCGATCTTTTATGCAGTGCTCCTGCAGGGCGGCATGGATCCAATGAATGCTGCAAAGAGGGTAAAGTCAGAATTTGTAAAAATAGCTGACGACAATATCAAAATTGCAGAATCAATCAAGCACATAAGCCTTGACGAATTTGTAAGAGCATTGCCAACAGGTCAATCCCGGTTGTCTTTCACTGCGAGGGGTCAGCAGCAGCTGCAAGAGGCCTCATCACCACCACCGTCAGTTGCTGCAGAATCAGGCGACAAATAATATAGGTTAATCAGAACATCAAAGAGTGGAGAGACTAAGAAGACCATCATGTAGTGAGGTCTAAGAGGATATCAAACGGCGTGAGAATTTTTCAATTAGGAAGTAGCAGTTCGCACAGAAGGAAAAAAAGAGAGTAATGATAGAATCTGACCGAGATATATTATATATATAAGACCACCTTTTTATGATGAAAATCAGATAAGTAATTAAGGGCAGAAATCCGAATACCTTTTCGTGGTAAAAAAGCCGGTCAGAGAACATACTGATGCACATATGACTACAAGAGTGCTTGTCAGAGACATCATGAACAGCCCGGTTATTTCTGCATCCCCTAATGACACTATCTATGACATTGCAAAAAAGATGAAGGACGTAAATATTGGAAGCATAATTATTATGGAGAAGGACAAGCCAGTTGGCATCGTAACTGATTGGGATATTGTTTCTAAGGCCATAGTCAATGACATCAAACCAAGCCAGATAAAGGCAAAGGACGTAATGAAAGAGATCTATACGATAGAAAGTGAGGAGAGTATTACAGAAGCCGCTCGCTTGCTACGGAAACACAACATCAAGCGTCTTGGCGTGGTCTACAAGAATAGACTTGTTGGTATTATTTCCTCTTCAGATGTCATTGCAGTAACTCCTGATCTTGTAGAGATAGTATCTGAAAAAGCTACCATTATCAGAGGCGAGCTTGGCATAGCTCGCTCTGCCAGCAATGTATCCGGATTTTGCGACCAATGCGGTGAGTGGTCAGACCTATTACAGTATGACGAGGGCACATTCATTTGTGAGGTGTGCAGGGGCGAATCGTCTAGTGCTGGAGGCGCGTAGTGTAACTTTTATTGCCGATGCGATGCTGGGAAACATCGCCCGCAAGCTACGCATTTTTGGATTTGATACGGAATATATGGCGCAAGCTCATGATGACGAAATCTTAAAGATAGGCATCGAGCAGGACCGAGTCATCTTAACTGCTGACAAGGAGCTATTCAAGCGAATAGTCAAGGTTGGCGCCCGCGGCGTCCTAGTAAGTGGTGGCGCAGGCGAGCTTGAAGACTTGGTACATATTCTTACGAAGAATGGAATAACGTCCGTCGGTATGAACGGTATTGACTCACGATGTTCGGTATGTAACGGGCACTTGGAGGAAAGGACATCGGATCAAGTGAAAAATGATGATTGTAATAATAATGCTGATGTCATTGTACCAGACAAGGTTATAGCATGCCATAACCAGTTTTTCCAATGTATTGCCTGCGGCAAGATATACTGGGAAGGAGGCCATCTCAAGCGCATAAAAGCTCTTGTCCGAAACCTAGATGCCAAGCTTGTTGCCAGGGACTGTACCACGACTACTACCACTTCATACGATAGGGATAGTTCTGCGTCAAAAGGTTAAAATTCCATGAGAAGACGGAACACAATTAGATGAGCTCAAATTCTTTAGAGCACATGATTGGCAAGGTTTTAGTTCAAAAGGAAGCTGAACTGATTTCTCAGATAGATTCTGCTTACCAAGAGTCGCTTGACAACCTTGAATCTTCTCGAGGCAAGCTGGAAGCCGAGCGCACAAGGATAGTTGAGGCTGCAAGAAAACAGGCTGAGAACCTTAAGCGCCAGATTATTGGATCGGCAAGGCTTGCAGCCCGCAACCAAGAGCTTCTGACAATTGAAAATGCTGTAAATAAAGCCTTTGAAGAGGCCAAGAAAAAGCTGCAAGCCTCAAGTAACACGGATAGCTACAGGGAGTTGTTGAAGCACATGGTCGAAGAAAGCATTTCAGCTATTGGAGGATCGAATGCAGTTATCATAGAGTGCAACAAAAATGATGTGGAGCTTGTAAGGAGGGTGGTGTCAGAATTGCAGGACAGCGGTAAGCTGCAGCAGGCAAGAGTGTCGGACCAGCATATTGACGTGCTTGGAGGTATTAGAATAAAATCATCAGATGGTACGATGACATATGACAATACTCTTGATTCCCGTATTGAGCGACTCAAACCTTTAATAAGGAAAAACATCGCCCAGATGCTAAGAGGAGTGAAATAGAGATTGGTAGCAAAAGGGAGGATTGTTTGGATTAGTGGACCAGCAGTTAGGGCAGACGGCATGTCTACAGCAAAAATGTACGAAACTGTTGAGGTGGGGGAGTCAAAGCTCATCGGCGAAGTAATCAGATTAACTGGCGACATAGCATTTATTCAGGTATATGAGTCAACATCTGGCATAAAGCCAGGCGAGCCTGTTACGGGCACTGGCCAGCCGCTTTCAGTGCTACTTGGCCCTGGAATCATTGGCAAGATCTACGATGGCATTCAACGACCCTTGGATGAGATTGCAGCCAAATCGGGTGCCTACATTGGCAGAGGCGTGGTGACAAGCCCAGTCGACATGAAAAAGAAATATAGATTCAAGCCCAGCGTGAAAAAAGATGATCAAGTAGGCCCTGGATCGATCCTAGGAACGGTAGAGGAAACACCTCTTTTGACTCACCGCATCTTAGTTCCACCAAATCATCCGGGCGGCAAGATAACAGATATTGCAAGCGAGGGCGACTATGATATTGAACACATAATCGCAACCACTGAAAAAGCCGGCAGCGAAAAAGTTCAGCTAAAAATGTATCACAAGTGGCCCGTAAGAAAGCCAAGGCCGTATGCTGAGCGCTACGACCCAACAGTCCCACTAGTGACAGGTCAGCGAGTCATTGACACCTACTTCCCTATTGCAAAGGGCGGAACCGGTGCAATTCCAGGTGGCTTTGGCACAGGCAAGACTGTAACGTTGCATCAAATCGCCAAATGGGCAGACTCTAAGGTGGTCGTATACATTGGCTGCGGCGAACGCGGCAATGAAATGACAGAAGTGCTTGTCGAGTTCCCGCACCTTATTGACCCCCGATCTGGCCGGCCACTCATGGAGAGGACTGTGCTTGTAGCAAACACAAGTAATATGCCGGTGGCTGCAAGGGAAGCATCGATCTATACAGGCGTGACAATGGCAGAGTACTACCGCGACATGGGTTATGATGTTGTGCTTGTAGCTGACTCAACGAGTCGATGGGCTGAGGCACTCCGCGAAATGTCGGGACGTCTTGAAGAGATGCCTGCAGAGGAAGGCTACCCGTCGTACCTGGCTTCAAGGCTTGCAGAATTTTACGAAAGAGCTGGCAGGGTAAGGGCGCTTGGCTCCCCAGAGAGAGCTGGGTCTGTCACTCTAGTAGGCGCAGTTTCGCCATCAGGAGCAGACTTTACCGAGCCAGTAACGACACATACCATCAGGTTCATCAAGACCTTTTGGGCGCTTGATACAAGGCTTGCGTATTCAAGACACTACCCGTCGATCAACTGGATGCAATCATATTCAGGCTATCTTGAGGACGTGAGCAAGTGGTGGAAGGAGAACGTGACAGGAGAATGGTATGATCTCAGGGCAGAGTCGTACCATGTACTTCAGAGGGAAGATACTCTCAAAGAAATCGTCAGGCTGCTTGGCCCTGAGGCGCTACCAGACGAAGAAAAGCTGGTGCTTGAAGTCGCGCGCATGGTCAAGATCGGCATTTTGCAGCAGAACTCTTTCGACAAGATAGACACGTACTGCAGCCCACAAAAGCAAGTCAAGATGGTGGGATTGATGGTCAAGTTCTACAGAGAGGCTCAAAAGGCACTGAAGGCAGGCATTCCGCTTGCAGATATTAGGGCAATGCCGATAATCCCAGCTTTGCTGAAAGCAAAATTTGAGATACCAGAAGATCAGCTTAACAAATTTGACGAACTAGACAGACAGATAAACGAACAATTTCACAAGGCTGCAGGCTCAGGCAGAGAGGGTGCAGCAGCAATGACAGAGAAGAAAGAGGCGGAGGTAGTTGCATGAGATGACGGCTACATCTTATGGAATAGAATACACAAAGGTAGCCGAGCTCAAGGGACCGTTGATGATAATTGACGGCGTCAGCAAGGTATCATTTGATGAGCTGGTCGAAATCGAGACAGTAGATGGCGAGCACAGGCTCGGAAGAGTGCTTGAAGTGGGCTTTGGTAAAGCTATAGTTCAGGTGTTTGAGGGAACTACAGGTCTTACAATTACAGGCACAAAAGCGAAATTTATTGGCAAAACTATGGAAATGCCGGTTTCACAGGAACTTCTGGGAAGAGTGTTTGATGGCCTTGGAAAGCCAAACGACGGCCTACCTGATCCAATTGCAGACAGGTTCCTAGATGTCAACGGCGAACCTATGAATCCAGAAAGAAGAGAGTATCCTACATCATTTATCCAGACAGGTGTATCAGTCATTGACGGTATGCTTACGCTTGTAAGAGGACAAAAGCTTCCAATATTTTCAGGCTCTGGCATGGCACACAACATCTTAGCAGCCCAAATTGCACGTCAGGCGTCAGTAGTTGGCACAAAAGAGGACTTTGCCGTAGTTTTTGCAGCTATTGGCGTGCAGTACTCTGAAGCGCAGTATTTCAAGCGCAGTCTTGAAGAGTCAGGTGCGTTGAGGCGCTCTGTGCTATTCCTCAACTTAGCAGATGACCCTGCAATTGAAAGAATCATCACTCCAAGAGTGGCGTTGACTGTGACAGAATACCTTGCATTTGACTTAGGTATGCACGTGTTAGCGATACTGACGGACATAACCAACTATGCAGAAGCGCTTCGAGAAATCAGCGCGGCAAGGGAAGAAGTCCCCGGCAGAAAGGGTTATCCCGGCTACCTCTATACAGACCTTGCAAACAACTACGAGCGCGCAGGGAGGATCAAGGGCAGAAATGGCAGCGTAACGCAGGTGCCAATCCTGTCTATGCCAGCTGACGACATTACGCATCCAATCCCAGACCTGACAGGATACATCACGGAGGGCCAAATTGTGCTTGGGCGTGATCTGTTCAGAAAGGGCATTTACCCGCCAGTAAACGTGCTCATGTCACTTTCAAGGCTAATGAAGGATGGAGTAGGTGAAGGTAAAACCAGGTCAGATCACATGGAAGTTGGCAATCAGCTCTATGACGCTTATTCAAGAGCGCAAGAGGTGAGGGCACTTTCAGAGATTGTAGGCAGGGCAGGTCTTACAGGCGTAGACTTGAAGTACCTCGATGCTGGCGATAAGTTTGAGCAACACTTCCTAAAGCAGGCACCTGACGAGAACAGAACACTTGAAGAGACACTCACCAGAGCATGGGATATACTCTCAGATCTGCCCGAAGGCGAGTTGACAAAGATCAAAGAAAAGCATGTTAGGCAATACTACAAAGGGTGAGAAGTAGAGAAATATGTCATTTGGAGGTAGGGTTACAGCAACAAAGATCGAGCTTATCAAGATAAGGCGCTCGATGCAGGTAGCCAAGATGGTGCACAAGATTTTAGACGACAAGCGCGAAGTATTGTTAAAAAAGATAGACGAAATGATCGAAGAAGCAAACAAGGCAAGGGAAGACATATGGACACCCCTAGGGGAGATCTATTCCTCAGTCTACCAGGCGTACATAACACTTGGTACCACCATTCTTGAATCGATATCTGATTCGACTCCAAGCGTGATGGAAGTAGACGTGAACGTAAGACGTATAGTAGATGTTAAGATCCCTACGCTCCAGGTCGAGGCAAGAGAGGGAGGACAGTTGCTTTCATACGGCTTTCTAGAGACAAACGCGTCCGTCGACAAGGCAGCCAAGCTCATCAAGAACATGCTGCCGGGCATCTGCAAGGCTGCAGAATACGAAAACGCCATATTCAGCCTGGCAAAGGAGCTAGAGCGTACGCAAAAGCTGATCAACGCACTTGAATACGTCATCATACCCCAATATCAAGATGCAATATACTTCATCAAGGCAACCCTAGAGGAGCGCGAGCGCGAAGAATTTGTGAGGCTCAAGAAAGTTAAAGTCGTACTCGAGAAGAAGAAGAATTATGTGGCAGAGGTTAGCACACAGACATGACTACGTCGGCAGACACAATTTCCAGCTATTATGAGAAGGCCAAGGTCCAACTCAAGGCCGATCGCGACTCTATCATACAAAAGATCAAAGACGATATCAATGCAGTCAAGCGCAAGGCAATCTCAAGGACCTAATTTTTCTCTCTTTTGCTTTTGCTTTGGTTCTTAACTTTCTTGTGTAGTTACTGTTAAATATGGCTTCAAATGTTCGAGCTTTGATAGATATGCAACTAAAGGGAATAGCCCTTTTACCAGTTCTCGCAACAATTGCATTTGCAGTCTTCATGATGACGGGTACAGCCTTCGCACAGGAAGAAGGAGGAGGGGGCGCTGCTGCTGCAGCTGAATCAAGCGCATTCAAGTTTATAGCAGCAGGGATCGCCTTTGGACTGGCTGCGCTTGGCGCAGGATTTGGCCTTGGCTTCGTAGGTGCAGCAGGTTTGGCAGCAATCAGCGAAAACCCCAAGATGCAATCAAGTGTCTTCATTATCGTGGGTATGGTTGAGTCGATTGCTATCTATGGCATAGTCATGATGTTCATCATCTTGGGCCAGTAATAGAGAGTACTTGCGCTTTATAGGCAGCAACGACAATACCCTTTTTCACTTTTCATTTTTTGTGATTAAATCACATCGTCTTTTAACAGAGGAAACGATTTTAAAGAGATTGAAATCAAACAACAACTATTATGGGACTAGCCAAACTGATGAAGGCTACCATCATCCTACCACGAATAGAGATACAGGATGCCGTAAGCAGGCTGGCTGCGCTTGAATGGTTCCACTCGATCCAGAATGCTTCTGAACATATTAATCCGTATTATGATGACCTTCTGACAAAGGCCCAGCGGTTGTACCAAGAAATTAACGAGGTAGTCAAAATGCTTGCCATACCACAGGAGACAGGCGTGATGGCAACAATGTTCAAGGGAGCCCCCAAAGGCAAGCACGACTATGCGGCAGAGGACATACAAGGCTTTATCGCTGACCTAGAGGACCGAACCAAACAATTACTTGAAGGCCCAGAAAAGCTGCTTGAAGAGCGCAACAAGATAGAGAGGCAGCTTGAAGAATACAGGAACCTTGAGGCCGTAGTTGGGATGGCTTCGACATTGAACCTTAACCTAGATACATTTGGCAAGTTGCGTAACTTTTTTGCAGGCTTGTTTGTTGTTGATTCAAAAGACGAGTCCGAGATCAGGAAGAGCCTTGACGACTTGGCCATCTACTCTACTAAGCTAAACGAGAACAAGACATCTCTTACCGTTATTGGTTCTTCAGAAGATTCTGAGCGTGTGCTCAAGGTCCTCAGGAGCTTTGGCGTTAATCCCCTCCAGATTCCGGCTAATATGCCACAGAACCCAAGTGAGGCATATTCTCTTGCGAAGGCCAAGGTCAAAGAGCTAGAAGCTAGGACCGAGCAGTTAGATAAGGAGCTTGAAAAGATTAAGCAGTCGATCCTAACAAAGCTGCTGTCATTGCAAGAAGCTGCAAGAGTTGCAAAGGATGTCTTGGAAATAACAAGGAAGCCTGGAGGCACCAAGAACTTTGCAGTTATCGAAGGCTATATCCCGCAGGAGATGGAGAGGAAGTTCAAAAAGCTTACGTCGGACTATGTTTCAGTAATTGAAGATGTCAACCTTACCACAGATAGTCATCAAGGCAAGGGGGGCAAGCAAGAGCCACTGCCAACGCTCATCACCAACAAAAAATATACTCGCAACTTCCAAGTTATCACAGAAACCCAAGGCCTTCCAAGGTATGGGGAGGTTGACCCGACGCCGATCATCGCTTTTGTCTGGCCCACCTTTTATGGCCTGATGTTTGCAGACCTAGGTCACGGTCTTTTGCTGTTTGGTCTTGGCATGCTCTTTAGATATAGGGGAAACGGTAGACTGAGGGTGTGGGGAACTCTCATTGCAGCAAGTGGTCTTGCAGCTGCTATTGGCGGCTTTGGCACAGGGGAGATGTTTGGATTCCATTTCGACGAGATCGCCATCTTAGAGCCCGTTGCACACGCACTACCATTCGTAGGTCTTCTTAGTGTATCTGAGCTTACGTTTGACCAAGTGATCAAGATACTGGAGGTGTCGGTAGCCATTGGTGTAATTCACTTGCTGATGGCATTCTTCCTCCGACTGAGAGCCAGTTTGAAGCAGGGCAACAAGCTGATGGTCTACACACACGACATTCCTGCAATCATACAGTACTTGGCTGTTGTATCGCTGATATTAGCTGCAATTGGTGCCCAGTACGATATCATTGGTATGTTCCTGTCTTGGGATCACAATGAGCCAGTGCCTTGGCTGACCGTCCTCTTTGGCGACTGGGTTACCGTCAACTTGGTAGCAAAGGCAATGCCTCCCGTAATCATTGCCTGTATCGCTGTAACCATAATGGGCGGAATGAAGGAGCAAAAGCATGCAATCGCTCAGGGAAGAGAACCAGAGGGCGGGGGGCTCGTAGGCATCATTGTCGAAACAATGATGGTTAGAACGATAGAGATGCTTGCTAACACTATTAGCTATTCTAGGCTTGGCATACTGCTTCTGGTGCACACCGCACTCTTGGTCACCGTCATTAATTCGTACGAGCATGGTGGAGGGCTCGCAATATTGATCGGCGGCAACATTGGAATCATGATGATAGAGGGGCTAATAGTATACATCCAGACTATCAGGTTGCACCTCTACGAATGGTTCCCAAAGTGGTACAAGTCAGATGGTGTCCAATTCAAGAAACTGGTACCCCAGATGCTCTACACAAATCTAGTATGGAAGTACGATGACGAAAAAAAGACAATGAAAACGACAGCATAAGAGGAGCTATAAAGATGACTACTACTACCAATTCTTCTTCTTTTAGAAAGCCTCTTTGATTCTCAAATAACCTTGAAATAAGAGCATATATACATACGGACTATCTCTCAATCACTACACCAGACCTTTGTTGTCTATCTGATGACCATCACATCCCCTTTTGCCCCCATTCGCACGAATTTTTTGCATCTATACATTCTCGCAGATGTCAGATCGCTTGATCGTGTTCATGCAAGTGTAGCTGTAGAATAGTACTGTGCTCAGATGATGTAAAAATCACGCTGACAAGAAAAAATAAAGCGCATGCAAATTTGAGCGTAACAAGTAAATGCATCACATAGTAGTACCTATTACATACTACTACGTCTAAAGCAGGCAGGCATAAAACAGGATCATATTATTATTGTTGCTACTCTGCACGTACTAGAGATGCCATTATCTTGTCTGCCGTTATCTTTTGCTCCACACCTGCAGCAATCGCTGCAAGATTCCTGATCTCGTAGGCTATCAGTTTAATTGATGCAAGCATGTTAGCAACTGTAAACACTGTTCTGTATGAGTTCATCATACGCCTTAGCGACTCTTTCTGAAAGCCGGATTCAAGCTGCATTATAGCGTCAATGTCGTTTGCAGCGCTACGTGGGATCAGCTCCTTGTATATGGTACCTGCAAGCTCGCCTATTGCTTCCTGAATCTTTTCGTTATTTATCATCCTCTGCAGCACATCCTTAGGTGCCTTGCTTGTAGTGGTAACTATTAAGTCGTTGACCTCATTTTGACTTAGGCCCCAGAACTTACCTCTGAGAACTGAGAGGATGTTGTATGAATCGATATCAATTCCAATCAGTTTTTGCGCATCCTGTAGTTTGGATTCAAACGCAACGGCCCTGTCAAGTGACTTGTAGAAGGCATGATCAAGATAAGTATCAAACACACGGATGTCGCCCTTCTCCTTGTATGCTTGAGCAGCCTTTCGCGCGTCTTCCCCAAATTCGCTTCCCGCAAGGGAGTTGACAGCCTCATCAAAATCTTTTGCAACTAGCGCTTTGACCACCAGATCCCTGCGTCCCACAAGCTCTTCGGCTCTCATGTTGACTTTTGGCAGTAATTCATCGTAGGTCTTGTTCATGGCCTTGCCCTTGAGGATTATTTTCAGATTCAAGGTGATATATTTCACAAAGTAAGCATTAAGAATTGCAGAGCCATTTGCAATATTGACTATCTTGGCATGCTGGTTAACAAGGTGCTCGCGCAGTGCACCTTCGACTGTTTCTGCGGTGTAGGGCTTGGTAAGCTTGGCAAGGGCATCAAGATAAACTGTATTCTTCATTCTGGTCACTAGCTCTTCAATGTCTCTGGATTCTGCTAGGGTCTGCAGCTCGGTTTTTGAAAGCATCCTGCCCCTGAGGCTATGGGCAAGAACAGTGCCGAAAATTTTATTTGGCAAGCTGACCTTATTTGAGTTCAAAGCATTACTCAATTTGTTTGATACTTATAAAATCATTTCTTTGAAAATGTTCTAAAGAAGCCAATGATGATTAACCACCACATCAGTCTTCAAAGAGCGAAGATATTGCGTTTGAGATCCTTCCGGACAGGGCCAAGAGTGCAAAATGTAGACCAAACCCAATTCCTGTGCTGGCAGCGATGTTGACTCCTAGCTGATAAAGGCCGATGAACAATCCGAGTGCTGGTATAGTAAGTATTAGTGC
>JALYGW010000059.1 GCA_030776915.1 Thermoproteota archaeon | reverse complement strand
CGCTTGGCTTCACACTGCTATGAATCAGCTGCTTAGAAGTATTAATAATATCCTCTACCAGAGATTTATTTTTAGCTGTCATCCAGATAATCCATAACAATGCTCAGGTTTAGTCAATAGAATAGATACAAGAAATACTAAATACAGACATCTACCTTGAATTATATGATTTAACCAGCGAATGACTATAAAACCAAAGATAGAAACAGAGCAACAATGGGTCAGCTTACTGAATTCATAATTCAACCAGATTGCAAGTTTCGATGGAAATACTATATCAATTTTCCTTAATACAAAAATTATATCTACCGGTTGTATAAATCACATAAGCATAGAAATAATTTTGGCCGCTCTTGCGGCACCCTTTATGTCCACTGCATTGCTTCTGCATCCGATCTTTTCTTTAATTAGATGCTCAAGTCGAAAAATGTCTTCATACTTGAAGCCAAAGCGTGCTGCATTCTGCTCCTGCTCAAAGTGGTTCTTTATTGGTATAAAAATTCCAGGCGTTCCATATGCCATCGACTCATCCATTGTTGATCTGCCAGCAAGGGATATTACGAGATCAGCAGCGTAGACTAGATCATGCATGTTATTGATAAAACCAAGGTTACGATACTCTTGTGAATCAGGCAGTTTTAGCGAAGGACCAGACACAATTATGAGTTCAGAATCTAGCTTGCTTTGAAGTTGGCGATGCATCTCTATTACCTTTTGAACCAAATATTTGCCGGCATCGGTTCCGCCGCTGCTAACAAGTATTGTATTTTTCTCAAAACAAAATTGTTTGCGCAGCGTGTTGCGGTCGGCGCTAGCCCGCCTCACTACAGGGCCAACATAGCGGATGTTGTCCCTGTCGTCTCCAACTTCAGGAATGATGACACAGTCGCATGTCTGCATAATATTATGCATCGACTTGTTCATCTTTTTCTCTATTACTGACGCAAGGCCAGTTGTAAAATGACTTTCGATAATATCGGTTATCAGCACGCGCCTTTGACCCGTTTTCTTGGCGACTGCAAGCGAGGCAAAGTCCTCATCACTTATTATCAATCCATGGGGGTTGTCCAGAATTTCTTTTGCAATTGTCTTGCACTTTTTGTAATACAGGTAGTATCGTAGGAGCCACTTGAATACATGCTGAAGCTGCCCAGATTCAACAATGAATTTCTCGGGCTTGTAAACGTCGAGGACATTGAACCCTTTTCTTGCGATCAGGATTGACGCGCCTTTACCACTTGCAAACAGGATGTCAGTTTTCAGTTCCTCTGCAATGGCAATGTCGCGAGTTGCGTGACCAAGCCCAATTGGGCTTGTGAAAAAAGTGATCATAGCGATTATCCGGATTATCCTGCTACTACATTACATTGCTATCAGCTTTACATGATCCATCTTTTTGTTTGATTGGAATTTTTTAGTCATATCCTTTATCTCTGCACCTTCACCTTTTAGCAAAAATATTTCAAGGCATCGGTCTCGATCTATCTTGTTGTGTATATGGGTAGTGATCAGTTTATCATAATCGTGTCGCATTTCTGTCACCTGATCGTCTGATTTTTCATCGTGTATTGCCAAAAGGACTGCAAAGAGCTCTCCATACAAATCCTGCCTGTCCTTTTCATCTGCAAGAAGATTTCTGATACCAGCTCTTACAATCTCAGATCTGCCAGAAAAGCCAAGGACTTTCTGCAACTTGTCTATTTCTGTCAAGATATCGTTATTGAGGGAAATACTAACTATAGCCAATGGGATTTATTATTATTAAGTTATTTATAAGGACTTCCATATTTGTTAATAACAAAGGTATATATTTTTAATAACAGTGAGAAAATGGTAGAGAATGAATCAGAGCAGAGCAGCTCTTGCAGCTATTGCCACATTAATTCCACTTGCAATGATTGCCACTATATACACTGGCAGGCCAGCTCTGCAAGATAGACAAGATCAGGAAAAGATCACAGTTGTTGCATCCTTTTACCCGCTTTACGAATTTGCTTCCAGGGTTGTTGGTGACAGGGCAGAGGTGTCAAGCCTTGTCCCGGCTGGGGTAGAGCCACACGACTGGGAGCCCACAGCAGAGGATATTTCAAGAGGACGCGCGGCCGATGTGATGGTCATCAATGGTGCAGGTTTTGAAAGATGGGTAGACGAGATGGAAACCAAAGCTGTTGCTAACACCAGTGAAGGGATCGAATTTAATTATAAAGAAGGAAAGGAAGTGGGAGATGATGAGCACGGGCACTTAGGTGCCACTGTTGGTGGAGGAGTTAATCCTCACATCTGGCTAGACCCAATTCTTGCAAAGCATCAGATAGACAAAATTCGCGATGTGATGGTCAGCTCAGACCCGGCCAATGCAGATTATTACAATCAAAATGCTGACAGGTTTACCGCAGAGCTTGACTCGCTTGATGCCTTTATCAGGTCAGAGCTTGCCGACTGTGACAAATCAGACTTTATAGCATTTCATGATGCATTTATCTACTTTTCAGAAAGGTATGACCTGAGGCAGCACAGCATCCATGGGGTTTCGCCGGAGGGGGAAATATTGCCGCAGACAATACAGCAGATAATTGAGCTTGCAAACGAGTTTGACATCAATGTAATTTATTCAGAAGATTTGATCGACAGCCGGCTTGCAGATACAATTGCCAACGAGATCCCGAACGGCAAGGTGCTAATGCTGAGCCCAATTGAAGGTATTGGCAATGAGGAACAGGCAGCAGGCATTGGATATATTGACAAGATGAAGCAGAATATTGCAAATCTGAAGGAGAGTCTAAAATGCAGATAGCCGAGATCGACAGGCTCTCATATGCATATTCTGGTAACTTGGTTCTGGATAACATCTCGTTTACAATTGATGAGGGTGACATACTTGGAATAATAGGCCCAAATGGCGCGGGCAAGACTACGCTTTTCAGCTGTATGCTAGGTCTGCTTGATGACTATACAGGCACAATAAAAATTCTGGGAGATAATATCAAAAAGAAGAACGGCAAAGTCTTCAAAAGCATAGGATACATACCGCAAAAGAAAACAATTGAGCAGAACTTCCCTGCAACAGTTGAAGAAATTGTGTCACTTGGAATCACCACTATTGGTAAAACATCCAAAGAGAAAATAGCTTTGGCACTTGAAACGGTAGGTCTGCTTGCACAAAAAGATCGTAGAGTGAGCGAGCTATCTGGCGGCCAGCAACAGCGCGTATTGATAGCAAAGGCGATGGTGAACAACCCCAAACTCCTGATATTAGACGAACCAGTGACAGGCATCGATCTTGAAATGCAAAATAAGTTTTATTCGCTTCTGAAAAAGCTAAATCAGGAGAACAAGATCACTATAATCTGGGCTTCGCACGATCTTGATGCAGTTAACAGGTTTGCCACCAGCGTGGCGTGCATAAACCGCTCAATGTTCTTCCACGGCAAGGCATACGAATTCTTTGAAAATCCGGATCTCCTCAAGGCATATTCAGAATCGAGCATGCAGGCTCATATGCACTTACACAATCACACTCACAGGGGATGAGAGATAAATGATTCTTGAAGTTTTGGAATTTGGGTTCATGCAGCGCGCTCTTATTGCTGGCGTTTCAGTGGCGATAACCTCATCAGTGATCGGGTTGTTTCTTGTACTAAGACGTAACTCGCTCTTTGGAGATGCGCTATCTCACGCTGCGTTCGGAGGCATAGCAGTAGGGCTTGCTACTAACATTTACCCTCTTTGGACTGGTCTGACACTTTCCATACTAGGAGCGTTGGGCATCACAAAGTTACGTCAGTCTGCCAAGATACCAGCGGATGCGACTGTCGCCATATTGCTTTCGTCAGGCCTTGCGCTTGGCATACTACTTATAAGCCTATCAGGAGGGTTCACGCTTGATCTTTTCAGCTTTTTGTTTGGAAGCATCATGCTTGTCAGCATAGAGGACACCCTTGCGATACTGGCAATGACTGGCATAATTCTGTCCATAATCATCCTCCTCTATCGACAACTAATGTACATCACCTTTGATGAAGAGCAGGCACGGGTCAGCGGCCTGCCGATTTCAAAGCTAAACTATCTTTTCATAATTCTTACAAGTGTGGCAGTCATTGTATCGATGAGGCTTGTTGGGATCCTGCTTGTCTCATCACTTTTGGTGATCCCAAATGTCACTGCGCTCTTGTTTAACAAGGGATTTAGAAAAACGGCCCTCATATCGATATCAATATCAATATTTTCAGTAGTGACAGGTATCGCAATTTCATATTCTGCAAATCTGGCGCCTGCAGGAACAATAGTGCTTGTCTCAACTGCAGCGTTTTTGACTGTGTTTGCAGCTAGGTATTATTTAAAAAAGAAGCAAATAGTCAAAAAATTGGAAGAGGCTAGAAGCTAAAATCTCCACCGCCAAAGTCGCCGCCGAAATCAGCGCCGCCACCGCTGTCTGCTCCGGCACCGCCATCTCCGGCTCCTGCAGATTCACCTGAATCTGCTGCTGTTCCGGATCCTTCGCCGCCTGCAAGACCACTCTCGGCAGGAGTCATTGCCATCCCCAGCATGGACATCATGGACATAAAGAACATGGCGTTCATGATACCGGAGAACAGCATCAGTGGGATCCACATGCGGTTATTGTCCATGTAGCTTTGAAGCTGCTGCGTCTGGCCATTGCTTTGCCACTGTTGGATCTGCTGCATTTGCTTCTCTAGTTCCTGCTTTTTGGAATTGAGCAGTTGAAGCCCAGTGTGGCTGATGGTCAGCTCTACCTTAGTTCTTCCAAGGAAACCTTTCTTTTCAGTGCGAAGAACAAGCCTTTGTTCAATCAGATCATTTATGATTAGCTCAACTTGGGCCTTGTCCAGCCGGGTAACCTTGGCAATTTTGTCAAAAGACTTTACTCCTCGTCCAATGGCGTCCAGCACTATATAGTGGGTAGGACTCTCATTGATTCTGACGCTTGACATTTCAGTAGTAATATGCACAAAGCAGAATTTAAACTCTATTCTTAGAGAACTTATGCTAGCTGAAGAAAGTACGACTTAATATTATATCTCCATCTGTCTTTTTCTCATTTGCTAGAAAATAGATACAACTTTTC
>JALYGW010000058.1 GCA_030776915.1 Thermoproteota archaeon | reverse complement strand
ATTGAAGTACCTCCACAAAAACATCGATTGCTGCTCTAGGATAGTCCTGCAGCATCAGCGCCGGCTCTAGAGCCTCGCGCATTACCTTAGAGATCTCCACTTCCCTTCTAGATGGGGCAGGATTCTTACGAGTATCTGTGGAGAAGGGTGTCATGTGATAACGACAGCGAAGGACACATCTGTCAGGAAGTGCCATGTGCTTCGGGTGCACTTCTCGAGGGCCATACACTGCAGCCAATATCTTATTTTTCCCAAATTCAATGTAGGCTGAACCGTCCGCATTTTTCACTGGGCCGACAGTTATTTTGACAGTGCGTAGTTCGTCAATGCCTCTTCCGTCTATCCTTTTGCCAGTTTCATCTATCAAATTTCTTATTTGAGTCATTTTTCACCTTCAACCTCCAATTCTTCCTCCACCTCATCAATGGTAGATTCAATTTCTGCAGGTTTAGGAGAACCTGCAATCAGCGGACCCCTCTCTTGCGGTGGGGGTGTATCTGACACATTCAAAAGTCCTTTAATGCGCTGTGTCAAGTTTGCTGTGTGTGCTTCCTCTTCTACCATCCTGATTGCCCTAACTGCCAAGTTTACTCCTTCAGGGGACCTGCCTGTCACGACTACAATTCCATTCTGGCCTATGAGCACCCTCGTCTGGGTCGCCTGTTCTATGGTTTGAATCATAGAGCCTCGCTTGCCTATCAGGCGGGGAACTCGCGTTGCAGATATCCTCAGTAGTTCTCCCCTTGGGATCTTGCCAAGGTCTCGATCCTGAACAGTAAGCATTGGGTCTCGCGTCCTATCAAATGCAATGATCCTTGCGGTTATCATGTCGCCTATTGCAAAATGCTTGGTCATGTCATCCCTTGCGGGTGAAAAATCTCTTCCGAATACATCTTGGGCAGGCAGATGAGCAGAAAAGCAAGAGTTGATGTCTACTTCCCATGAGAGGGACGAGTGGTCTATGATCTTGCCGATCACAAGGTCATTTACTCGAGGGATATAAACGCCTGATAGAGGTATGACTTTGATGCCATCCCGTCCGGTCTCTGCAATCCCAATTCTCGTAGCAATGAGAGCATTGCCTGACTTGATAACGTTCATGAGTGGCCTAAAATTCCCCTCAGCAATCTTGTCTCCGGGGATGACGTATCTTCTCTTGACCTCATGCATAGCTCAAAAGCTCACCACTAGGGCAAAAAACCCTTCTGAAAGCATATTGTCATTTTTCATTATTTTCTTTTCTCTCCCTTTGCTGGTAGGTTATAGCGCACTTATATTTTTAAGTGTAGATCCTTTGTCTAATCTGCCTTCACCTGGGCGGACCCCTTTGTAACTGCGCCAAGCCGGTCAAGAAAATGCCCCCTGGTACTGGCATTCATATCAAGCACTGCCCTGAGTGAACCATCTGCAAGCCACTCCTCAGATCTAAGGTCCCCGGTAGACTTTAGTACACTGTATGACTGCGCAGCAAATTGTGGTGGGACTGTTACGGTCAGCTTAACGGTCTCTGACTTTAATGGTAGTATCTTGCGGAGTGCATCAACTATGGTCTTGGCTTGATCCTCCGCCTTTTTGAATGGATCTATCGGCACCCTCACTTCTTCCATCGCCGCCTCTATCCTCACTATAGGGTGGGGCAAGTGAGTCTTAGGGTCAACAAAACTCCTGTTTATTAACTGCACTATCTGCCTCTTCTTCTCCTCAACCATCTTCCTACGCTGCTCGGTAGTGAGGTTAAGCTCCCCCCTTGCGAGGATCTGCTTGGCTACATCTGCCGAATCACTCGTCTTGAAGTACTTCATCATTTTCTCGCTTGATGCCCTTGAGCCCTTGTTGGCGTCAGAGTAAATCTCATCTGATGCAAGCACGCTTGAAATATCGGTTCTCTTGCCCATCTTGTATTCTAGGGCTGGGTCCGGCTTCACCAGCAGCTCAAATTTGTCGCCGTCCAAAATGAGGCGAGCGACTGTGAATTTGTCTGTCATTTAATAAGATCATCCATTTCTGGAATATATATGCCTGTCAAGAGGAAGAATTTTTACAAGTTTCGGTAGATTTTTAAGGTTGTTTTGGATAGTTCTTAAAAGTATTGGCTTCTGCATCTGCTGAAATTATTGAAAAATCAAATGAGAGGATTGTTGTCAAATTTAGCAATATTCCAAGACAATATGTCAATTCCCTAAGGAGGCTGGCGATAAGTGAAGTCTCTACGCTGGCAATAGATGACGTTGTGGTTCTTGAAAATTCATCTGTTATGCACGACGAAGCCGTTGCACATAGGCTTGGGCTAATACCGCTCCGCACTGATCCGGGGAGGTTCGTAATGCCTCAAGAGTGTGACTGCAAGAGTACGCTTGGATGCAGCAAGTGCAGGGTTCTCTTGGTACTTGACGCAGAGGCAAATGAAAAGACAGTGGCCGTGACCTCAGGCGAGCTTCTGTCAGAAGATGAAATGGTCAAACCGGTCAGTAGAGACATTCCGATCGTGGTTCTTGCGCCCAATCAAAAATTAAAATTTGAAGCGTATGCAAGGCTTGGCGTTGGCAAAGACCATGCAAAGTGGCAGCCCACGTCTGCTGCAGTAGTAAGAGATGGCAATAATGAGGATGAGACAATACTGGTTCTGGAATCAAATGGCGCCCTGACTGCCGAAGAGATATTGCTGGCAGCCGGGGAAAAGCTCGTTGCAAAGGTTAAGAGCTTCAAACAGTTAGTCTCATCACTGAAGGTTCCAAAGAATGCCTAGATATTGGGCTTTCATATAGGCCTCTTATCATTGTAAAGGCTCGACTCTCCAACAGCGCCTGCGAATGAAGCAATATGATTTATTGATTTATTGATTCTAGGATCCGCAACCGAGTTAGACTACAACAACCTCCGGACTTCAAATGGTAACTATGAGTCCACATGGCCACTACATTTATTTGGGGACTTTCGAATACGAGTTTATATTGTATATGTTTGCCGAGACTGTAATTGATAACACAATTTGGAGTCTTCGCAATGCCTTTAAGAGGAATAAGGCGCCCATATGGCGGGCTCTCCAAGAGGAGCTTTCGGGTCCCAGGGCTAATCGGCGTGAGATTAATGTCAGAAGGCTTGCAGAGATAACCAAAGCAGACGAGGTGGTAATCGTCCCCGGCAAGGTTCTAGGAACTGGCAGTCTTGGGCATAAGCTGACTGTTTGCGCTTTTTCAATATCAGAAACAGCCGCTAGGAAAATCACAGAGTCTGGCGGTAAGGTGGTAACGTTTGATGATTTGATTAATAAGCACCCCGATGGCAAAGGAGTGAGAATAATTGGCTGAGGAAAAACCGGTACAAAGGCAGCAAGAGATTATAGTAGTAGTTGATGCAACCAACTGCATTGCGGGTAGGATGTGCTCACATGTCTCGAAACTGCTGCTGCAAGGTAATAGAGTTGCGATCGTCAACGCCGAGAAGGCAATGTTATCAGGTAACCGCTACAAGACAATTGACTCATACAAAGAACATTTGGATATTAATTCGGTGATAAACCCTATTCACGGCCCGTTCCACCCGCGGAGGCCAGACACCATTTTATCCAAGATGGTAAGGGGAATGGTGCCAAAGCGTAAGTCACACGGCATAAGTGCATTCAAGCGCCTGAGGGTATATATGGGAATTCCTGAGGGTATGAAAGGTGCGAGGATGGAGTCATTTGATGACTCTAAGATTACAAAGCCAGAGTCCTACTATATCTCTATTGCAGAAGTTGCCAAGCAGATAGGATGGAAGGGAGAATGATAAACAAGATAGAGCTTTATCCGGGCCAACGCAAGACAAGTAAGGCGGTAGCCACAATAGTTAAGGGAACCGGCAAGGTAAGGATGAACAACAGGCCTGCAGAGCTGGTGAGTCCTGAAATCGCAAGAGAGCTACTCCTTACGCCGCTTACGCTTATAGGCGAATTGCGCAACAGAGTCGATGTCGATGTCCAAGTCCATGGTGGCGGCTTTATGGGACAGGCGTTTGCAGGCGCAGTTGCAATTTCACGTGCCCTCACAGGCCAAGAGAAGGGTGGCAAGGACCCAAAGGAACATCCTCTCACAAAGAGCATGCGCGAGGAGATAAGGAAAAAGATAGCAGAGTATGACAGACATCTGCTATCTGGGGACAGCAGGCAAACAGAATCCAAGAAATTTGGCGGGCCTAGCGCACGACGCAGAAAGCAGAAGTCATACCGTTAAATTTCTCTTTTGAGATAGGGTTTTATTGTGTATAACAAGTCCATCTTCACCTAGAGGTATCGCTCATTGAGTATACCCTATAAAGCTGGCCGGTGTGCCTGTCTGTGTACCTCCATTCATCCGCGCTGAACTTCACCTCACTAAATTTTGGCTTGATCGATGGATGTAGCATCTCATATACATATTGCCCAATCGAGATCTTGTTGGGCGCTGTGAGCGACGTTATCTTGGCAGCTATGTTCATACAATACCCAAGGATGTCGATCGGGGAGCTTCGATCATGGCCATACTGCACAATGACATTTTCACCCTCGTCCATTCCTATCTTGAGGTTCAGCTCTGGATAGTCATATTGGTTAAGAATTGGATTGATACCGTTCTTTACTACAGCTAGCATCGACTTGGAGCATTGTACTGCTCTATCGCATGCAAGGAGCTTGTTATATCTAGCCGGAAAGAACGAAATGACGGCATCTCCGACGTATTTGAGCACGTACCCTTTGTGGTTGTAAATAACTTGTGAAATTTCATATGTGAAAGCTCGGATTATTGTGGTCAGCTTATCAGCCGGCAAGGTCATGCTCATATTAGTTGACCCCACTAGGTCGGCATATATTATCACAAGGGGAACCTTGGTACTAACATAGTTGAGAAGGAATTCTTGGCCAGGCTGGAGTGTTACGTCGTATTGAAAACGACGCTTGAGTGCCCTCCATAGCCTGTCCTGAGTCTGCGAGACAAGGGTTTCTGAGTCAACTATCTTAGCCTCCTCACTGCTCTTGCTCTCGTTATTCATTATCATGTTAAAGAGGCCCTTGCTGGTATTGTCGTGTCCACCCTCATTGTTATGTTCCTTTCCTTCTGCCAAATCTTACTTGAATTTGTCGCCTATTCAATTTAAACGTGAATATATTAAACACTGTCATACATCCTTTTGATTGTGAGGACGCCCATTAAGGGAGATGACTACTTTTGCAGGGGGGTAAACGCAGCAGCTGAGAAGGTACAGGAGGCTTTTCTGGAGGCGACAAAGCCTGCCATTGCAATGCGCCAAGCAAGCGCAATGCTGGGCGACGGCACAATAACTCAGGCAGACACCTTTGACCCACAGAATGTGCAGGACCTCCTTCAACGGCTTGGAAACGCGCTAGAAGGCTGGACGTTTAGCGGGACCCTCAAATCAGCTACCGAAGACATTCATAGGCTATACTCTACGTTTACCAAAGAGGCCGGTAGGTTTTATATCAGAGCATATTTTGGCATCCAATTTCATGTGCTACCTTACTATAGAGTTGAGAGGCGTGTCATCGATATACAGAAGGAGCTTGTAAAAATCGAACATAGCGCTACTTCAGCCTTGAGCAAGCTGACAGGCGCTGCTGATAGAGTGCTTGCTACAGAGTTGGAAAAAAGAGGCTATACCAATTTAGGGTTTGACGAACTTTTTGTAAGAATGTTTGAAGACGAAGGGCTTGTCGAGGAGCTTAATGAGAAGACCGCAGTTGTTGAAAGTCAGTTTCCCCAGCTTATCGAGATGCGCAACAAGAAAAGCGAGCTTCTCTCAGAATTAAATGATTTACTTATGAAATTTTACCATACATCACCGGTTCTCATAGATTACAATAGGCTCATGCAAGGCGAAGAGGGTGTAACCAACTACTTTGATATTGAAGTCTTAAAGAGCAGGAAGACAAAAAGAAAGGAAGCATTTCTTGACACTAAAAAGATACCAGAGGAGGCTGCTGACATGCTATCACTAGAGCTTGGCGCTATAGGAGAAATGCTGCCCAAAATTGAACGCTAGTTTCTCATGTTAGGGATTGCCTCAAATGCAGTGATTGAAGAATTTAAGTCGAAAACTTACATGAGTATACATGTGCGATGATACAACATGACGTTGGCAAAAAAATGAAGACGCGCTATGAGAGTTCTCTGTGTCATTATAGATGGGCTATAGATGATTTCATTAAGATAAGCAGCAGCATGATAATCGTGTTGCACAGTATAACGCTTTACCATAGAGACGATCGCTATTGTTACCCGAGGGAGAATGTATGTAGATGGCAGTTGAGCCTGCCCTTAACAAGAATATATAGTTATAATCTGCATCTGTTACGCTCCAGACAAAATAGCTATATTATATGAGGACTTGTTAGAACCGTATCAAATGATATTTCTTAATGTTAGGCTATCTGTGCTGCCAAAGATCAGATTTCATTTATCAGTTCAGTCAGCTTCCTCTTAGGTTTTGGATGGAGCATCTTTTGTGAGTAGCCTAGGCATAAGATACACCCAGGCACAAGATTAGTTACAAGTGCCTGCATCACCTTTTGCTCGTCTATCATACCTATCCACACCGACGTTAGTCCTAACGCGTGGGCCGCCAGCTGGGCATAAGCAGCAGCAAGTGTAGCGTCTTGCACGGAGAACTTTTTGATTATGTGCTGAGGAAAATTCATCTTGACCCTTGACGGGTTCATACAAAATACGAGCACCACTGGCGCATTTACATATGGCTGGTTGTTCGCAGCCTGTACAAGCTTGAGCTTAACATCGGGCTTCCTTACGTGGTAAACCTCAAACCCCTGAAAGCCTCCGGCTGTTGGAGCGGTATCGGCTGCGGCAAATATCATTTCAAGCTTCCAGTCCTCTACTTCCCGATCCTCAAACTTACGCTGTGATCTTCGGTTCAGCATTACATTAAACAGGTTGGTCTGCAGGACATCATCTAGTTCTGAGGGCGCCTCCTCTTTTTTTGGATAAAGCTTGGTCTTATTTTCACCGGCATACATCCTTGATAAAATATCGCTTGGATACATTCAATTATTTAGGGAAGTACGTGCAATAAAGATTTTCCATATTAATGTAAGACTGAAATAGCGTCTTGAGCCAGGTATAGCCGTCAGCACAATGGTTAAAACGAAAAAGATGATCCTTGAAGTGCAGATAGAGATCGATATTCCAATTGATATAGTGCAAGACAGCCACAGAATAAAGGCTGTAGAAGATGGTCTTAGCCGTAGCATTTCAAAGGGCCTATACGATCAAGGAGTATCATTTGAGATAAAGAAGTGTAGTTCTAAGATTAAATAAAGATCTAGTCAGTAGTCTTGCAGTTACGTCTTAGGGGAAGCAAGCTACACGCAGGTTGTTAAGCACTGCCTGTTATCTCTCTTGTCTTCTGGGAACATCATCATCATCATCATTTTATTCTTCTTGCTTCCACGGTGTGTGTACCTTTTATCGTAAGAAGTGAATATATCCTCTGTTCAAAACGCTTAGATGCATTGTGCCAGCCGCCACTTCCAAGCGGTACAATCCTGCTGCAGGATGTAAAGTATTTCGCCGCCTGCGACGGGTTTGCTTTTCATTGATGACAATAGTCACATACTGAACGCATACGTTGATAATCTCTGCAATACCGGCTGTATTCAAGCTTGCAATCATATATACCACATTCCCATCCAAGATAGGGATGATGGGAATTAAACTTGTGTCAATCGAGGTTGCTTGCCAAATATGAACTTCATACCAACTGTTTTTTGAAGAGGCCAACTTTTTGATCAGAAAAATTATCTTACCAGTAAAGAACCTCAGCCTGCAAAGGTCTCGCAGTATTGAACTCTAAACACTCACTTGAAAAGAGTCGAGGAGGAATTTACCACACTTATAAAAAGTTGATATGACACGGTTCAAATTCAGTTCCCTAGTAATCTGGGCATGATTGGCAAACCCTCTCATTATGTCAAAGGCGAAGGATTTGCCGGAGGGCTTTTCTTGGCTTAACACTGATAGGCTGCTTCCCTTGAAGAGTTAAGAGGCTATATTGTGATTCTTGATTTTTGCACTTATTGCTGTATCAACTGCATGCTTACTCTTGCAGACTTAGACTGGATATAGAAAAAGTAATGCTGCAAGCCGGTCATCGTCATCATCATCATAATCATCGGCGTGCACTCGGCCAAATTCTTCAATGAGATGGAGTTAGAAACATCAAAGAAGCAATTGGCAGATACTAAATAAGCCACCCTGTGATCGTTGATAAGGGCACCGCGATCTGGCAGTCTCACAATGTGAGCGGCTGGGCCTCGTTTGTGGTTATAGATCCCAAGAGTACGTCGTTTACCACCAGTCCGAAGAGGGTCAGGGGCAGTATCTTGACTACATAATTAGTGTGATTATCGAACGCCACGGTACACACATGGGACGCTTGAAGAGAAAGATTTGAAATAAAGAAGAAGCGTGCAGCAGTGTACTCAGGAATCTTGTCTTACCCGGCAAGCTCTCGTTTTCTCCTGATGGCAACGTGCATGCAATAAGTCATTCAAATCATAACAGAATCCTTGTAGTTGATGCAGATAGCGTTAAGATTGCCGTGCTGCCCAATGATTGAACCAGCACAAATTATAATTAAGGCTCGTCTGCTGAAGCATTGCATAAATGTATGAATGACGACAGCATATGGAACCCACCAAAAAAGAGGCCTATACCAACAGTTGAAGACATTGTAAACGCGCAAAAGTTGCTGGCAGGGACTGTTAGAAAGACACCGCTTCAGACTTCCAGAACCTTCTCAGATCTTGCAGGGACAAACTTGTTTCTCAAGCTGGAATGCCTGCAAGTGACAGGCTCATTCAAAGTCCGGGGAGCGTTTGTCAAGATCAGCAGACTCTCTGACAAGCAGGCAGGCTACGGAGTAATTGCAGCGTCTGCCGGCAACCATGCCCAAGGGGTCGCATATGCTGCTATGATAAAAAAGATCCCATGCACAATTGTCATGCCGGAGAACGCATCGCCAGCCAAAGTTGCAGCTACAAGGTCTTATGGCGCCAAAGTAATCCGGCGTGGCGCAAACTATGATGAGTCATGGGAGGCGACGCAAGAGATTGCTAAGGCAGAGGGCAAGACTATAATTCACGCTTTTGACGATGCCGATATCATTGCAGGCC
>JALYGW010000057.1 GCA_030776915.1 Thermoproteota archaeon | reverse complement strand
AGGATGTACATGCCCCATCACTATTCGCTTGACATGTCCTCTAACATCAGAAGGCAGACTATGGCCGTGCACCAAAAGCGTATCGTCAAGAGTCATGCCCTTGCTGGTTATCATGTTTACATTCATTGGAACCAGTTGTCCAATGTTGCCATCGTGATTGCCCGGCACAACGTAGACATCCGTCTTGGCTGACAGCTGCTTCAAGAATAGTGGCACAGTATCCCACTCTTGTCTGCTTATTGAGCCAACCGTGTGCTTGATGTCGCCTAGCAATATGATGCTATCTGCATGCTCTGACTGGACAAGATCTAATAGTTCAGCAACCATGTCAGAGACAAGGCTTGGGCTGACGGTTATTCCCTTTGCTAACAGGTCTGCTTCAAGCCCGATGTGCAAATCGGATACTGTAATGTATTTTCTACCTTCATCTTCTAGCAATATCGCAGGATGAGGATGAATAGGTCGTATCTTCACACTTTTTATACCGCCGATCAGGCAAATAAGTTAGTCGTGCAGTCGAAAGTGGACTATACAGTAAGGTCAGGTTGTGTCAAGCAGATGTTGTTTCTGCCAAGTGGCAAAAAGTTATGGGTTGTCATAGGTAGAGACAATGAATACTGGATAGATCCCGAACTTGGCTTTTGCTCCTGCAAGGACTTTTATTTTACGACTCTGTCAGGTGGACAGGATTGCTACCATCTAAAGAGCGTCAGAAAAACTATACAACAAAGAGGATTCACAGCTATTGAGTTTGATGACAGGGATTACATTCACCTATTGCATGCAGTAGCAGATGATAGTATAAGTGTCCTATGCCGTAGTTGATACTTGAGTATTGGTAGTAGTTGGCTGCGTAGTATCAGATGGCGGCTGCTGCTGCTGATTTTGGTGAACTTCAGGCTTTTCTAATGTTGTCCTTGCTTCGCCACCCTTTCTTCCAATAGTGCTATAGTACTCGGCTCCGCGCTCCTGCTTGACAGTCTCACCGCCGCGCTTGCCAATCTCACTGTAAAATTCCGCACCATAGCGCTCCTTAACAGCTCCGCCGCCCTTTTCTCCTATTTCTCGATAAAATTCCGCACCATAGCGCTCCTTAACGACTTCACCGCCCCGCCTTCCTGCCTCACTGAGGCCTTCTCTATCATTTGCCCGTGCTTCTCCACCTGCCTTCGCGACCCTTAGTCTCGTGTCCGAATTTGCCGCGGCCAGGCCCCTCTTCTGGTGCGGTGCAATACCTCCTTTACGTGCTACTCGTAGCCTCGTCTCTTCGTTGGCAGACGCAAGGCCTCGTCGAGCGCGCTCTCTATCAGATGCAGCCTGCTCTGAGCCCATGAACAGTAGACACGCATATTGCTTAAAAGGGGAAACGAAAAAAGTAAGGGAATCATAATCAAACAGTTTATTAGCCGACTGTTTTTTGGCATCGTTGTGGCATCTGACAATGTTCTTATTGTTGGTTTTGGGAGCAGAGAGCACGCTCTAGGTTGGAAGATTGCACAGAGCAAACACATAAGCAAGATCTATTTTGCTCCAGGCAATGGGGGTACATCTGAAAATATCGATATCAAGCACAATGACGTCGACAAATTGGTGTTATTTGCAAAGCGCCAGAACAATCTGCTGACAGTTGTGGGTCCTGAAGAGCCACTCTCGCTTGGAATTGTTGATGCCTTTGAAAAAGAGGGTCTACGCATTTTTGGGCCTAGGAAAGAGCCCGCTAGGCTTGAAACCAGCAAGGCTTTTGCCAAAGAGTTCATGCGTGATGCAGGTATCCGTACTCCTGAATTTGCAATATTCTCTGATGCACAAAAGGCCAAGGACTATGTCGTCAGACAGAGCAGACCGCAAGTAATCAAGGCTGATGGCCTTGCAGCAGGCAAAGGTGTAGTAGTGTGTGACGGCGCCGACCAAGCTATTGCAGTGATTGAGAGCATGATGATCAAGAAGGAGTTTGGCGCTGCAGGTACTAAAGTAGTCATCGAAGAGCGGCTTTCTGGCGAAGAGGTATCGTTCATTGCTCTGTGCGATGGCAAAACTATAGTGCCTCTTGCTCCAAGCCAAGATCACAAGCGGATATGTGATGACGACAAAGGCCCCAACACTGGTGGCATGGGAGCCTATTCTCCTCCGCCACTGATTGACAGCGACCTTTATGAAAAGATAGTAAAAGACGTGATGCAACCAGCCATGATTGCAATAAGAAAGCGCGGCGCTCCATTCAAAGGCTTTCTCTATGCCGGCATAATGGTTGATGAAAATACAAAAAAACCTTATGTGCTTGAATTCAACGTAAGAATGGGCGATCCAGAGTGCCAGCCTATAATGATGAGGATGAAGCCCGACCTTTATGAGTACGTCGATGCAGCAGTGGAAGGGCGACTGGAGTCAATGCCGCAGATCGAATGGAAGAACCAGACCGCCGTGTGTGTGATAATGTCCGCAAGGGGATATCCGGGCAGTTACGAAAAGGGCAAAGTCATAGAGGGTCTTAACTCTGAATTTGGGCCACATGTCATGGTTTTTCATGCTGGGACAACAAGGGACTCGCAGGGCAGGATTGTGACTAATGGCGGAAGAGTTTTAGCGGTAACTGCGCTTGGAGAGGATGCAAGAAGGGCGATAGACAATGCCTACTCCGCTGTCAGGAAAATACGATGGGGAGAAAACGACCACTATTACAGGACAGATATTGCAAGAAGGGCGATAGGCCGCTAGGCGTAATGGATGTCATCTTCACTAGCGATTGCGTCCAATCTTTTGTCATACTTGTCATGTGGTAGATTCTCAAGCAGCTGAAATGAGTACGCAAGCCCAATAGAAAATGTTCGCTTACCCGACAGTAACCTGTCATAGAATCCCTTACCATATCCAAGGCGGTTACCCTTCTTATCAAAAGCAATGCCAGGCACGACAAGTATATCGATCTCATTCATCTGCTCATATGGCGGAGGTTCCATGATACCAAACCTGCCCTTGATTAAGGATTTTGTAGATGACAGTTCATAAAATGTGATATTGTTTCCTTCGACTCTTGGCAGCGCGATCTTTTTGCCTAGTATTTTTGCATGCTTGATTATCAATTCTGTAGTTACCTCAGAACCAAATGCAAAGTATGCTCCAACAACCTTGGCTGGCTGGAACTCCTTGCTATTTATTACAAATTCTTGTATGGTTTTGCTCCTTTTTGCGATCTCTTGGTAATTCAGCCTGTTGCGCCTTTCTAGCATCTCTTGTCGTATTTCTTCTTTGCCTAACAGCAGTTATTTACTCATCTCTCGTGTTATAAAAGCAGCAGCAGCCACGGTATTTTTCAAAAGCATTGCCCGGGTCATAAGGCCCACTCCGCCTGGCACCGGCGTTATCCAAGATGCTTTTTGCTTTACAGAGTCAAAGTCAAAGTCCCCGGTCAGCTTGCCATTGAGTCGGGCTATCCCCACATCAATAACAACCACGTCTTCCTTTACCATGTTTGCAGTAAGCGTAAATCGCTGACGGTTGCCCACCGCAGTAACAATCAGATCTGCACTGCCTAGCTTTTCGTTAAGATACTTTGTCTTTGAATGGCAAATTGTCACTGTGGCGTCTCGTTCCAACAACAAAATCAAAAGCGGTTTTCCCACCAAGTTACTGCGGTTTACAATGACTACGTCCATCCCGGCTACATCTATTTTGTAATAGTCCAAAAGCTCCATGATGCCAGAAGGTGTACAGGGCTTAAGTGCTGCGATACCACTCTGCAGCATGCCAACGTTGTACGGCGTCAAGCCATCCACATCCTTCAGCGGACTTAGGGAGGAGAGTATATCAAATTCATCGATATGAGAGGGCAGAGGTAGTTGTACTAAAATGCCGTGGACTTCAGGATCGTTGTTCAGGAGTTGTACGAGCTCGCGCAGCTCCTTCTGCTTAAAGGTGGCGGCAAGCCTATGATCTCTTGTTACAATACCTACCTCTTTTGCATCTTTATGCTTGCTCTCAATATAGGTTGCTGATGCAGGATCATCTCCGACCAGCACTGTCGCAAGGCAAGGCCGGACACCGATTGCCTTCAATTCTCGAACCGCCCCTATTACTCTTGATTTTACGTCTGCCGACACGACCTTGCCATCGATT
The DNA here is from genome assembly GCA_030776915.1 of Thermoproteota archaeon. Classification (GTDB taxonomy): domain Archaea; phylum Thermoproteota; class Nitrososphaeria; order Nitrososphaerales; family Nitrososphaeraceae; genus Nitrososphaera. The sequence goes on along the minus strand of JALYGW010000057.1, from coordinate 2,674 downwards.
AAGCGCGCTACCAATTGATTAGGTGGGAATTTCTACACTATTTGCTTTTCTATATATGATACTCGTGTAGAATCATAGTATGCGATATAGCTATAATTCCTTAGAGCCGAATAAAATAAGGTAGTAAAAAAGAACTAAAGAAACATACTATGCCGCTGGCAATATTTCAAGCCTTGCCAAAGGACTTTATATGCTAACCTATTAGTCCTTGTCTACCTCAACCTGCTCAAGGTGTTGTAGCGCTTGAACTATCTCCTTATGTAACTGCTCGATGCTTTGTTCGTCAGCCTTAAACATCTTTTGCGATATAGGAGTAACAGACTGATGCATCTTCGACGTTTCGGCGAGTATCTTTTTCGCCTTTGCGTCAATATCATCCTGGGAAGGAGCATTCGATTTAGAAAGCTCTAATAACTTTTTGTCAAGCGCAGAAATCCTGTCCTCGAGGAAGGATACAAGGTTGTTGCGGAGTTCCTTGATATCCGAAAAGTCTGCCACGGGCTGCAGGTAAGCGACCTTTTGGTTGAGGGAATCGAGTTGCCGCTTGTATTTTAGCAACAGTTTGTCACGCTCAAACTTGTCGATCCTGCCATCTTGAGCTGCTTCATATACCCGAGTAATTGCTTCAGCTGTAAGGTTCTTCTCAAACAGGAGTGATATAAGTTCTGCCCGTATGGAGGAGATGGATGATGACGACAACGACTGTGCATGCTTTTTATTGTTACTTCTGATGCGAAAAAGCTTGTCTAGAAATACTGCGGATATTACGCCGGCGATAGATGAGCCGGCGATGAGGACAATTTCTGTGGACATTATATATGGGTTTGCCAAGGCTTGCTAGAAGAAAAGCTTTCTGTTGTATCAGATGACCTGTCGTTTAATCCAGTCGTACTTGCGAATTCTAGGGTCTGGGTAGCCACACTTTGCGCACCGCTTACTTCGCTTATGATATGAATTGTGGCCACACCTTCTGCATCGTATATGGGTCTTTTTACGAGTGAACTTGCCCATCGATGTAGTGCCTTTTGTCATTTCTCACTCAGCTTCTCCATACATTACTTTGGCGGTGGTGAGATAATGACCACATTGTCCCCTCTGACAACGATAGTGCCCAGCTCATTAGTCTTGCCTTCTTCCAGAATTTCTACTGAATCTTCAAGCAACAGGTTCATATGCTGGTCGAAACCGTGAAGGTTTCCTCTGATGACTTTGCCACCCTTAAGCTTGATAAGTACAACTTTTCCAAGGCTCTCATCGAGAACTTTCACTGCCATATCTACGGACAATTAGTATTCTACCGAAGGTAGAGCATCATATAGGCATATATTAAAATTTGTTTGATTTATCTTCTGTTAAGTTGTGTAGTCATGTCCAGCAGTATTAGAGACAGGTATCAATGAATACAACTTAGGAGGACATGGGTGCACACCTGTAACACGTTTATCAAATATCTAGAACTCGAGTATATTTTACAATTTTTAGTAGGATAATAACAGCTATTATAACAAGGAAGCTAGCCACATGAGCAATTTTTCTTTTGGTATCATTACTTTGGAGATCATGATGCCATAGATCTCTATTCAGTTCTATATCACTAATTTATGGAGATCATCATTTTACCATGATAATACAGAGATATGTTTTTCGCGTGGTGACAAAAGAATGTTGATATTTGTTCCTCTTAAATAGGCATCTTAATGAGTATTTTTTTCTAGAACACTTAATAATAGAATCAGCATATCCTATCCTATCGATATGGCAACTTGGAAATCAGGCTCTCCAAAAAATTAGTAGTTACACTTCATAGTGCATGCTAGGTCAATTTTACCAGAGAGGGAAATCCTAATCGTTATTAAGCTAGTATACGACGACTGTTTGGAGTGAGAATGAAGTATTTACCAAAGAGTGTTACGATCTCTCTCATACTACTACTCTCAGGCTTATTGTTAGTATCACCACAGGCTCTTACTTTTATTGACCCCATAGCCCCTCTGAAGGAAGCTGCAGCACAGGAAGTGCGGGAGCATATTTTGCACAATCGACCTTCTCCATCACCAGACATAAATGATCCGAATCTTGAAGTAGAAGAGGTATTTGAAGGTCTAGAACTTCCTACCTCAATGGCCTTTTTAGGAGAGGATGATATCTTGGTCACTGAAAAGGATTCTGGCAGAGTACAGAGAATTGTTGACGGCGAGCTACAGGATGATCCTGTAATTGATGTTCAAGTTGCAAACAATGACGAAAGAGGTTTGTTGGGAATTGCCGTCTCCGACACTAATGGCACAGGTACAGCTAATAACGAACAGTATGTTTTCCTATACTTCACAGAATCAGGCGGAGGTGAAGATGGTGATGATTGGAGCGAAGGCGTTCCACCTGCCGGCACCCGTCTTTACAGATACAATATAGTACCAGGAATCGGAGAAGACGATCAAGTGCAATTAGCAAGTGAAACATTGCTTTTAGACCTTCCCGCTACACCAGGTCCTCGCTATCATGGAGGACCAGTCGCCATTGGTCCAGACAACAACGTCTACGTCGTCATCGGTACCGTGGACCACCATGAAACACAGGCTCAAAACTTTGAGGATGGCCCAGAGCCGGATGGCACTAGCGGAGTAATGAGAATAACCCAAGAAGGTGAAGTAGAAGATATTCAAGGTGTAATTAG
>JALYGW010000056.1 GCA_030776915.1 Thermoproteota archaeon | reverse complement strand
ATACAGGATCCCCAAGATTTGGCCTGGTGAGCTCAACTCTGACATTGGCAAGGCCCTAGTAGAATGTAACGAAAAGGGACCTGCACTAATGATGGTCACTACGATTAATGTCGACCCCCAAGCTGGTAGGGTCGCTACTGGGAGGCTTTACTCTGGCACTATCAAGGACGGTGACGAAGTGTATCTTATAGACGCAAAGAGGGCAGGCAGGGTGCAGTCTGTCAACATCTACATGGGTAACACACGAGAGATTGTGAGCTTTCTGCCGGCAGGCAACATTCCGGCACTGCTTGGGCTCGACTACGCAGTTGCAGGCGAAACACTTTCAACTGTGAAGGCATCAGTTGCATTTGAATCCATCAAATATGTCTCAGAGCCTGTAGTCACTATTGCAGTAGAGCCAAAGCACCCCAAGGATCTGCCCAAGCTAGTCGAGGCTCTGCGCAGGCTGACGGTAGAAGACCCGAACCTTATAGTAAAGATAAACGAAGAGACTGGCGAAACCCTGATGGCTGGTATGGGTGTGCTTCACCTAGAAATAGCTACTTCACTTTTGCAGGAGGCAGGTCTTGACATCGTTACGACCCAGCCTCTGATCAACTACCGTGAGACGATAAGGGCAAAGGCAGGTCCCATAATGAGCAAGTCTCCAAACAAGCACAACAAGATATTCATGCGCGTAGAGGCGCTCCCAGACGACATTCTAGACATGATAAGGACGGGTAAGCTCAAGGAAGATATGGACAAAAAGGAGATGGCCAGAATATTGCGCGAGAGGGGATGGGGCGCGGATGAAGCAAGGAGTGTTGCAGCAATTGACGTCAGCGGTAACATGCTAGTAGACGAGACAAAGGGTGTTCAGTTCCTACACGAGTCCATGGATTCTGTACGATCAGGGTTTGATGATGTTATACACAACGGGCCTATTGCCCATGAAGCAGTAAGGGGAATCAAGTTTGTTCTGCATCACTTCGTCCCTCACGAAGACCCGGCGCACAGGGGCCTTGCTCAGCTGATGCCAGCCACAAGGAGGTCGATGCTTGGTGCAATGTTGATAGCTGACCCTGTGCTGCTAGAACCAATACTTGGTATAGAAGTCAAATGCCCCCAGGACCTGATAGGCCAAGTATCAAGCGTGCTTTCCAGCAAAAGGGGCAAATTACTAAATGTCGAGCAAAAGGGCATTATTGCAATTATGCAGGGTGAAATACCCGCATCTGAGACATTCGACCTCTCAGAAAAGATGAGGGGCGCAACTGCAGGCAAGGCTATGTGGAACACATTTTTTAAGTCATGGCAGGCGGTTCCAAACTCGATATTTAGGCCACTAGTTGCAGACGTGAGAAAGAGGAAGGGCCTTAATCCAGACCCACCATCACCTGATGAGTTCATAGACAAGGAGTAAAAAGTCTCCTCTTCCTAGCACAAATTTGTAGGGGCTGACTAGGTAATAATCCATATTAGGATAGTTGAATGCTGCTTAAAGCTGACCGTATTACATTCAGACATTTTACGCTTTCTACAAACAAAGGGGCTTTACCGAATTCTAATATTGATATATAATCTTCAATAGAAGTACTGTTATCCATACACATTGGAACAGCTCTTTGAAACTTTAGGATGAGCCAGCAGATGAGAGAATATATAACATCATAAAAAAACTAAATGGATTAGCAAAGGATACGTTTACAAATAGTTAAGTGTCCTAGGTGAAAAAGATAAAAAAGTATTTGTTCATGGTTAAGTTTTTTTGCTCTTAACATCTTCAGATTCAGCAACACCCTCGCTCGTTTTTGTTAGATGGCTTCCATGTCTAGTGGTATACTTTGCTGTAGTTTTATCATCGTCTATTTGTGTATCAGATGCCGATGTGGTAGTAGATTTTTCTTCTCCTTCACTGACCATGGTATCTATAAGTCTCATCCAAAAACTATTTACCAGTTTCAGTACAAGATTCTTAGACTAGATTATAGTATTCAAACAGTAGTCGACGCTTCCTTTGCTAATAAGTCCTAATGACTTTTATCCACTCGTGACATCATTTTACAACTGCTCATCATTTATGTTAAAGATGCATCACGCGGTAATTAGACAGTAGGTGTTAATGGCATTATTAGCCTCAAAACGTAGACGACAGGACGACTTAAGTCACACTTTTTCTTGTTGCCAAACATGTTGAATTCTGCAAGTTTTAGTTCATCACTTTTGCTGCCTTATCCCGTCTTTCCTGTAAAAAGAACACAACTCATCTTGCTGCACTCCTGCATCCAGCCTCCAGCCTTTTACTGTTTTCAGAGTGTTCGGGTCATGGATATTCTAAAAGACTGTCAGCAACTATAGTATACGACGATAGATGGATCGTATTCAAGTTGATCGACTATAGTTAATCGGTATTGCTTTGCTTTGCACATATGTTTTTTTTATAGTTGTAGAAGGTTTTCAAGTCAACCAACCATACACGTAGTCAACCGTGGTTTAACCTCACACCCTTTTACTTACTTTCATGAAAAGCATCCTCTAGATAACCTAATCCAGAGCTCATCTGAAAGGCATGTTCATGACAGTTACTACTATACGAGTCAGTAGCCGAACAAATTTATTTAATGCGTCCTTCGTTTCGCAGATCCGCGAGTACCCTCATCAGAGTATCATAGTCAATATCAACATTGTTCAATATGACAGAGTGGTCAACCTTGCCAAATTTCTTAATGAATTTCTCTACTGTATGCTTTTTTCTTTGATATTTCCTGTCTAGCATAACAAGAGTGATCAAGAGATATTATAAGCAGTTATTGAATAAATCAAGTGCCTTAACATCTTAAGCTGACATTATTAGCTGCAGTTACTATCTATACGCTGATTTAGACTCTATTTTTACAATTAGTTCATGATAAAGATATTGGTATAATAGTTCCAAACTTGAAAGCACTTTTTGTATAGCAGCAGATTTCCATAGTCATCAGCGAAAATTCCTATAAGCAATCATTGTGTGTATTTAAATGCTATAGGAAATGAAGCTCGACCTGCCAAGATATACCGAAAGATTTGGAGCGACCAGCCTAAACGGAGTGCAACGCGTCTATGAGCTAGACTCGGGCTTCGATGATGGCAGGCCGGTTTCCGAATCTATAGTGAACATAGGAAATAACCAGATCGTGGATATAGAGAGACGCATTGCCATAGTGATCCCCACCAAGGGAGAGCGATTGCGCCTACTTGAAGGAGTACTGAGTGGCATACCACACGATTGTCTAACAATCATTATATCAAACAGCCCGAGGCAACCAGTCGATAGATACAAGCTTGAGAAGGAGGCACTTCAGCAATTTAACAGATTTGTGGGGCGTAATGCATTCATTTTGCACCAGCGTGATCCTGTCCTGTCAGAAGTGCTTAGGGATGTAGGCTATAACAGCATTCTTGGGCCCGATGGCATGGTAAGAACCGGCAAGGCAGAGGGCATGCTGGTAGGAATGCTGCTTGCCAAGATGGCGGGCAAAGAGTATGTGGGATTTATTGATGCAGACAACTACGTCCCTGGTGCAGTCAATGAGTATGTCAAGATATTTGCGTCCGGCATCGCAATGTCTCAGACACCTTACGTCATGGTCAGGATATCATGGATTTACAAGCCAAAAATATCTGAAACAGGGCTTTACTTCAGCAAGTGGGGAAGAGTGTCAGAGATAACAAACCAGCATCTGAATTCGCTAGTATCATACTACACTGGCTTTGAGACAGAAGTAATGCGTACAGGCAACTCAGGCGAGCACTGCATGTCGCTCAAGTTAGCCGAGCTGCTTACATATTCGTCGGGCTACGCTATTGAGTCATACGAAATAGTAAATGTACTTGAGGAATTTGGTGGCATTATCCCCACTGTTAATCAGGACGCGATGGACAAGGGAGTCGAAATAATGCAGGTTGAAACACGCAATCCTCACTTCCATGAAGATAAGGGCGACGATCACCTGAAAGAAATGGTAGTTGGGTCACTGGGCTCAATATATCACAGCAAGATCTGTCCGCCAAAGGTTCGTGAAAAGATATTAGAAGCCCTGCGCAGCAAAAACATGCTGGAGGAAAGTCAACAACAGGAGCCCCCTGCACCTCACAAGATAGAGCCATTCAAAGACATCGATGTGCGGCAATTTGCAAAAGTTCTAAGCAAGGCTAGTACATATGCTCAATGATGTTATTGTCAAACCTTGCAGCGTTTGACATGGATGGCACGCTTATCCAAGGCAGGCTGGTCTTCGCGCTTGCGGACAGGTTTGACCTATCAGACAAAGTAAGGTCTATACAGTCGCACAGGCTAATGGCTGGGCACGAGCAGACAAAGGAGATAGCAGCGCTATTTGCAGGCCTCACAACAAAAGACTTGGAATCTGCCATCGCATCAATACCCTTTATCAAAAATTGTGAGCGTACAATTGCAGCATTGAAAGACAGAGGCTACAAGATCGGTATCATAAGTGATAGCTATACTATAGCTGCAGGCTATGTTGCTGATAGATTGAACCTGGATTTTGTGATGGCAAACAAGCTCCACATATTTAACGGCAAGATTACCGGCAAGGTTGACATGCCACTTGGGTGGGAGAGGATCGGCTGTTATTGTAAAATTTCTGTTTGCAAGCGATATCACTTGGAAAAAAGTGCTGACCAGTTCTGTGTGCCAATAGAAAACACACTGGCTGTTGGCGATACAAAGTCTGATATCTGTATGATACAGCGTGCAGGAGTAGGTGTTGCATTTATGCCCAAAGATGAGGAAATAAAAAAAGCAAGCGATAAGATAGTAAGCGAACCAGACCTTCTTAAAGTACTAGAATTTTCTAAATAAATCTTTTTAAGCTGTTAGCGGCAATATAATAGTGATTGTTGAGCTTCCTTCTGTGTTAAATAGAGAAGCTTGGCTTTTGAAATTTGGAGAATAAATATGTGTGGAATAGCTGGAATTTTAAGTAAGAGAGGTGAGAATGTCGTGCCACTTTTAGGCTCGATGCTCCACTGTATGGTGAATCGAGGTCCCGACGGGGCCGGCTTGGTTGCCGATGATCGGATTGTCAAGTCCGATTCCATTTCAGCAATGCGATTGCAGTTTGAGAAGGTCAGTGGAAAAAGTGCACTTGGGCACACACGTCTTGCAATAGTTGGAGGCACTTGCGGCGCGCAGCCTTTTCGCAGCTGCGATGGGCGGATTCTGTTGGAACACAACGGCGAGATATATAACTACAAGAAGATTAGAGAAAGGCTTGGAAGGCGTCACAAATTCACCACCATGACTGACAGTGAAGTGATTGTGCACCTTATTGAAGATCAGCTACGTACAAATAGTCTTCTTGGAGCAATAAAGAAAACAGTTGCAGAGCTTGATGGCGTCTATGCCCTTGCAATACAGGATAAGAAGACTGGCGAGACTGCCCTTGTAAGGGACAGGATAGGTGTGAGGCAGTTATATTATGCTGATACAAGCAAGTTCGTAGCTTTTGCATCTGAACGCAAAGCCTTGTGGAAGATCGGGATAAAAGAACCTACAAGACGTATAATGCCAGGTAGTGCAATCATTATTTCCCAAGATGGCCGGCTTCAAAGCTTCCAAGTTGCAGACCCAATTCCCCAAAAGGTCCGAATAATACATAGAACAATGGCATCTGCAGTTGAAGCGTATAGGAAGGCATTGGTTGATGCAATGGAAAAGCGTGTTCAAGACTTCCAGAGGATAGGGATAATATTTTCTGGCGGCATCGATAGCGTGCTTATTGCGTACCTTGCCGCCAAGATGGTGCCTGAAGTAATATGCTACACTGGTGGCGTAACCGGCTCTAGCGACATTGCCTATGCCCGCCAGATAACTGATAGACTAGGCCTTAAGCTGAAGGTTTGCGAGCTTGACCAAGAGGGAGTAGAGAGGCTGATACCTGAAGTAATGAGTGTCATAGAGGATAGTAACGCAGGACAGGTTGAAGTGGCGCTGCCAGTTTACTGTGCTGTCAAGCTGGCCCATGAAGACGGAATAAAAGTGATGCTTACAGGTCAGGGCGCAGATGAGTTGTTTGGAGGCTATTCCTGGTATGCTAAGGTCGTAGAAAAGGAAGGTTACAAAATGCTGCGCAGGCATATGATAGAGGATCTTCTTTTGCTGTATAAGGAGACGCTTGAGCGTGAAGATAAGATAACAATGGCTCACAGCATAGAGCTGAGGGAACCATTTCTCGACCCTGAAGTGATCAAGGTCGCGCTAGCAACCAGCTTACGGCTCAATGTTAGGGGCGAAGGTGATAGATTTGGCAAGCACGTACATAGAAAGCTTGCAGAGACACTTGGGATACCTGGGGACATCGCCTACAGGATTAAGGAGGCGGCGCAGCATGGCTCTGGCATGCAGGGGATGTTAGACGCTATAGCAAGGAAACACGGATTTGAGGACTCCACAGTACCGGATATTTACCTTGAGGAGCTCAAGATGCGTGAGAAAATAGGAAGCTCACAGAGGTACGGCTATCTATTTGTTGATGGTAAAATATGGATTGCAGAACCCCACATACAGATGTACCTAGACAGCGTATTAAAAAAGACAGCCCGGTTTGAGCTCATGGCAACACAACAATAGACTCAAGCAATGTTACAGCTTGAACCTGACCTGATGCTTCGAGCAGTTAGGAAAGGTGCGATGACCAAAGCAGGGATGCTTGCCGCTATAAAGAGTGTTTGGAATGGGGCAAGTATGCTTGCGCTTGTGCCTCCTGCTCCTGCGATCCCTATTCCAAGCAGTGCTGAAATGAGACTACCAGCGCAGGTGGGGCACCCAACAAATAGGCCGCTTGTGGCTCCAATACCTGCTGCAAGGGATGTCTTTGTCTGAAGCGACTTCTTTAGTCTAAACGCAAAGATGCTCAGTGCAACATTAAAGCCTACCAGCAAAGACACAACAGTAGCAAGAATCACATTGAGTGGTATTATCAATATCAAAAAATGATCAGTGATATAGAGAGTGGCCATGGGCATGTAGCCTGGGGCCGCGCAGCATGGTATCAAATCAAGCGAGGGGACCTCGATCCCCCTTTCAGTAAAAGATACATCCGCCCTGTATACAAGTATCTGAGAGAGAAAACCAAAAAATATCCCATAACCAATTGCAGCAAGTATCATTATTTTCCAATAATTTCGGTCAGAAAATACGCCTGTGATAAATGAAATTAGGCTGTTGGTAGGGC
>JALYGW010000055.1 GCA_030776915.1 Thermoproteota archaeon | reverse complement strand
AAATTGTAGACACCAGCATACCCTATACCTCCAGTCATCATGGGTACATGATGAACATAAGGCTCCTCGGTCATTGTTTCCATTGCTGCATCCACATCATGATCTTGAAACTCATGCTTGATGTGCTGGTCAAAGACAGCACCTAGGTTAGGCTCCTGATTATGGCTATCATCATCATTAGCCAAAATATTTCTCCTTTCGCTCATATTCATAACTGCATATATTTCTTAATTTCTGAGCTTGCTTCAATTTATTATTGAAGCATTTTCTCCTGTGATCTTTGCAAAAGGCAATCTTTAACAAACAGTTGAGCTCCAGCAACTGCTAAATCAAGCCGATGGTCAAAATTTGGATCTTCATAAATATTGGTAGGCTTTTGTTTTTCCCCACTTAAAATGATGTTAACATTCTATCTCCACCAGATATACTACTACCTTATATTGTACAATCTTATTGATCGTTACTAGCATATATGGTAGAAACAAAAAATACTGATCAAGAGAAAGAAAACAACTATACCGAAATAAAGGCTGCAAGACCTGATGAGCAATACTTGGACCTTACAAGTGGAAAAGAACCAGAGGATTTGACACCAAGGCAACAGACGTGCGATGTTTGTGGGTTGACAGCCCGCAACAAAAAGGAATTACAAGATCATATTAGTCATGCACATACGGATATAGCTGATGTAAAATAGACTCTATGTTAGTTTGCTCTGTGAGTGTATGTTCAAGAACTAGAGCCTGGAAGGGAAGAGTTTACTGTGCAAGAGCGCCTATATGATGAAATACTTTGCCTCAAATAAAGCCTGGCATTTCAATCGTCTCTATAATTGAATACTGGTTGGTTCTGCACCTTGGGATCTGATTCCAAGCTTATCATTATCTTCTGTACTCTCTTGTGCTAGTATGTCTTTTCAGAACCGACATTGTTATCTAAAGCCATGTGCAAGCATTAACCCGCCTTCACATATGGCGTTTTCTTTGACGCCCAATTTCTATATTCTTAAATACATGATAATTATCCTCAGTAATTTGGGTAAAGTGGAAAAGTCTAACAGGACTCGAGTTAGAAAGTGCTAGTCTACATCTTTGTTATTGTTATGGAAAAAGTAGTGGTTGTAGTAGCTCATTGCCCCACCATTGCATTATGTATTCTACATAATCAGCAACCTATCTAAAGCAAAGTAGCTGATTAAAAATCTTGATAAGAGTATTTCGTTAAGAAAGTTTCTGAAATATTTAATAATATAAATATTACAAACAGGCTTCAATAGATTACAGAAATTGTAAAGCTATAAAAGTTCTATTCTCTATCATTTGATGAACATAATAATTGTCATCTACCGAATCCGTTAAGGTTAGGGACTTTATTTACAAATATTTTCAGCTTGCCCAAAGCAAGGAGATAGAAAAGATAGAGGAATTTCTTGATCCGCACTTTACTAAATTTGGCGACTCACCACCCTACGATAGACGTGATTTTGGAAGGGCACTCATGCTTGAACAGTTACATTTTGCCAGCCTCTCCGACTATAATTTCAAGATTGAAAACTTGAACACTGAGGTAATGGGCGATGTTGCACTTGCTACTTTTTTGCTTGAAGTTACCGGCATGATAATCGACGACTACAGCTTCCGTGGTACGTCGGTCAATAACAAGTCTCGAGTAACGATTGTCTTGCAAAAATACAAAAAGGATCAGTGGAAGATGGTTCACCAGCATTTATCTAAACTTGCCGGCTAATCAAAAGGCACTGAGTGGTTGACTGTCGTCCTGACAACCTTCTGCCTTTCCTTGTGGCTTGACTTGTCGTTCTCCTTTTCCTTTAAAAAGATGCTGTATGCTTCTTTGGCATCGGCGTTCTTGTGGACTATTGCCTGCACTGCCTTAATCATTGCTACGGGCCAATCTGACTGCCAGATGTTTCTTCCCATGTCCACGCCAGCAGCACCGTGAGTTATTGCATCGTGCGCAAGCTTAAGTGCCTCTGGCTCGGGGAGTTTCTTGCCACCTGCAATTATAAGTGGAACAGGGCATCCTTCGACCACTTGCTCAAAGTTGTCGCAATAGTACGTCTTCACTACATGTGCGCCAAGTTCTGCAGCAACTCTGCATGATAGTCCAAGGTAACGTGCATCACGCCCCATCTCCTTGCCGACTGCAGTCACTGCAAGGACAGGTATTTCATACTTTTCGCCCTCATCTACCAGCTTTGCTAAATTGGCAAGCGTCTGGTGCTCATAATTACTGCCTACAAATATTGATAAGGCAAGGCATGACGCATTAAGCCTGATCGCTTCTTCAATTGAAGTCGTAATCGTTTCTTTTGAAAGGTCTTCTCCAATGATGCTGGTTGCGCCAGAAACACGCAGCACTATTGGAACGTCGCACTTGGGGTCAACTGATGTCCTCAGTATGCCTCTTGTGAGCATAAGCGAGTCAGCGTAGGGTAAAAGTGGGTTTATAGCTCTTCTTGGAACCTCGAGACGCTCCATCGGCCCAAGAAAGTAGCCGTGGTCAACTGCAAGCATGAGACAACGGCCGTCTTCGGGATGAATTATCTTAGCTAGTCTGTTTTGCATTCCCCAGTCCATGGTCGATCAGCTCAGACAGGTGATTTTTATTATATATAGTTTCATTAATCTGTGGTTACTATTACCTTCATAGCGTTATTGGCCTCATAAGCGCATTTTACCGCCTCTGCAGCCTTGCTAATGTGAAACCTATGAGTAATAAGGGATCCTATGTCTAGGCGAGCTTCTGCTATCAGCTTCAGCGCTTGGTTTGTTTCAATTTCAGATGCCGCATAGCTTGGGATGAGCGAGTGTTCGCACGAGTAGAGCTTACTCATGTCGTAGGACATCTGCGACCCTTTGGGTGGTACTCCAAAGAGCATTATCTTACCACCTCTCCGAGTCAGGTCAAATGACTGAAGTAGCGCTTTCATATTCCCTGTTGCAATGATGCAAATATCGGCACCCCTTCCACCTGTTTCTAACTTGATATTATTTGCAAAGTCGTGATCAGAAATAGGGTTGAACACGTACACGCCATATTTCTTGGCAAAGTCCAAACGAAAATCATTGATATCAATGACAAATATCTTGCCTGCTCCAAATGCCAGAGCCAAGAGCACGTGCATTAATCCGGTTGGACCAGCGCCAAGTATCACGACATCGTCTCCCTTCTGGAAGCCGCACTTCTTCCATGCCTTTATGCAACATGCAAGCGGCTCCACAAGTGATGCTTCATCAAACGATACATTGTCTTGCAGTTTTATCAGGCCACCTCTTGACACGTTCCACTCTGGCACTAAGAAATGCTCTGCCAGACCACACGGGTTGATGTTGCTAGTCTGATACGCAGGGCACATCGTATAGTCACCATGAAGGCAGTAATGACAAGAATAGCATGCAACATGGTGATGGATAAAGACACGGTCGCCACGTGCAAAGCCTTTGACAGATTTGCCAATTGCTACAACCTCGCCTGCAGGCTCATGACCAAGCCTGCCTGAGGCCATACTATATTCGCCATAGATCTTTTCCAGATCTGACCCGCATACCCCGCAGGCGCGCATTTTGACAAGAACATCACCTGCGCTAGCTAGGTCTGGTATCTTTACATCATCTACAGAAACCATGTTATGTCCTTTTACAAAGACCGCCTTCATCTTTCTTATCCTCTATTCTTGCCAAATATAAAGAATAAAATCCATTAAGAACCTTTAAATAATAAAAAAATAAATTTTATTTGCATCTCTAAATGTTGCTCCCTTCAGAGATAGAAGCAAAATCACTCATTCCAGCCGTCAGGGCTATTCTTGCGAAGAAGCTTATCGGAGAATATTCCCTCAAGGAAGAAGACGTTGCCAAGGATCTTGGCATTACACAGGCCGCAGTCAGCAACTATGTGAGGGGAACAAGAGGAGATACAGAGCTCATTTCAAAGCTTGAATCAGTTAGAGAAGTCATGCGTATGATAGACGACATTGCCAAGGATCTCTCTACAAACAAAGCTTACACTCCAAGCACACTTGCCAAGTTCGTGGGTCTGTGCAACTATATGCGATATACACTCATTATATGTGACGTTCACCACAGCATTGAGTCAAACATTGATGAGCAGATCTGCGAACAGTGTAGAGGTACTTTGGTTCGTGAACACTAACCTTAGCAATTTTTCTACCTACTGATGATTGAAGAATTTAATAATGCTGCCGGAGTGCTATATTAGATATATGACGGGAGGCGGAGGAAAACAATGGATCAACGGCGAAACCATCACAGGCATCGCGCTAGTGTTTTTGGCACTCTTGTTCATCTGGGCAGCGACCATGAACGCTGTATGGGCTAGGATACTTTTGGCTGATTACCTTATCTTGGCAATTGGCGTGGGCTTCATTGTACTGGGTATAATAACCATGCGCAGGACAAACCGTACGCATTCAGAAGAAGGACATACCCATAACTACTAATGTGCAGATGTAATGTTTAAAACATTGATCAGTTTCATGCAATACCATGCCTGATGCCTCCGACGACGTCTTAGCAACATTTGCCAATACCGAGAAGACTTTCTTCGAGCTTGCAAGTGAACAGAGACTAGCAATAGTATTCCGGCTCAATAATAAAAGCGCCAAGATATCGCAACTTGCCAAGGATCTCGACATCACCATGCAGGAGGTTCATCGCAATGTCAGTCGCCTGCAGGACGCTGGCCTAATTGAGAAAGACCCAGAGGGCATATTTTCGCTTACCACTTTTGGCAATACTATAATTAAGCAGATCCCGACGTTCAACTATCTCTCAAAATATAAGGAGTATTTTTCCGAGCATGTATTGGGCGAGCTCCCGATCAAATTTATCATGAGACTAGGGGCGCTTGACAAATGCGAGTTCATCAAGGGCATTGTAGCAATACTTGAGCGTTGGAAGGACATTTACCGGGAGGCTGACCAATATATCTATGAAATTGTGCCGCAAGTGCCAATAGATCTGATCGAGCCAGCGGTGACTAGGGTAAAGGAAAGGGCCGTAAAATATAGCTACGTCTTTCCAAAGAATGTTATCATCCCAAAAGGCAGAAAGGAACTTTTGAAAAAGCTTGGTCACAATGAACTCTTGAACAAAGGGGCAATAGAAAGAAGAATGGTGGAAAGCGTGCAGGTCGCAGTGATACTGAACGAAAAACAGGCCTCAGTCCTTTTCCCAACACAAAAGGGGGAAACTGATATGAACATGATGTTCTTCAGCCTCGACCCCACCTTTCACGAGTGGTGCCTTGACTACTTTCGCTACCGCTGGTATGGCTCTGATATCTTTGACGAAAGCAGGCTAAAAGAAATCTAAATTTTGACCTGGCTACTTCAGCCACTCTATAGAAATATCTTGGTATGTACCGTTTGGCAGTATGCGTCTTATTGAAATTGGGAGCGCTTTCTGCTCTATTTCCTCAACTGCAACCGCAATCGAGCTAGTGGCATGTTCAGGCACTTTGACAAGTGGAGGTGCGCCAAGTGACAGCTGAAGTGACCTTGCTCCTGTTATCCTTGCTCTCTCAAACCTTGTAAGCCAAGCAGGACCAATCAGTACCTTGTTGTCCTGAGCATCAATCTCTTTCAGCTCATATTCAAATTCCGAATAAATAACTACCTCGTCTGCCCTGCGGGACGATTTCTTGGTGGTGGTGGTGCCGTCTTGCTCTTCTTCCTGCTTTTCATTTATGCCAACTTTCCTGTTTGAAGTACTAGTCTTCTTGGTCGTTTTAGCAGTAGCAGATTTTTTGGGTGCAGCATGTCTTTTGGAAGAATGTTTGACTACCAAGAACAATCCAAAAGATAATGGATATCTAATTAAATGTTTTGCCGTAATTCTTCAAAACTCACACTGAAGCTATATTATCTAACTAGGATGATAGACATCTTATATTTATATTTTCACTAGAGGTTTTTGGTGCTGTTAGGATTCTTTCACTATATCTGCCATTTGGTTTAGTGTTACCCCTCCTTTCTCGCTGCCTTGGCCATCTTTCTTATGCTCTGTATTATTTGGCTATCTTGTCCTGGCCTCGCAATTGATAACATTTAACATCTATTTTTAATAATATGCGAAACATTTTCATTACATTCTACGCTTATTTTTGTAGAAATGATGCAGCGAGGAAGCGCTGGTTCAGTATCTAGATTAAAAATTGCAATCGAAATACAAGACAAAGGCTCTGCATCAGCTGAGCTTGTACGTCATCTTGCCCCTATAACTGTTGGGACCATACTAAAAAGTCTTCCACTGCAAGACAGAGTGCACAGGTATGTAGACAAATTCGTATATGTTGAAACTGGGCTTATGATCGGGCCAGAAAAACATAAAACACAATTTCACCGGGGTAATATCGCTTACCTTACTTCAAATAGTTCCATTTGTGTCTTCGTGCAGGATGCTAAAGTTCAGCCGATGAATTCGCTGGGTATAGTCACGTCTAACCTTGAGGTTATTGAGTCAAGCCGCCCCGGGGACGTGATGATAGTTAAAGAAGCTAGCGTTTGAGCAGATGGTAGACCCTATGGCCGCTGTAGCCGCCTTCAGCCTTAACGAGGCCCTTTGCTTCCAGCGACTTAATGAAAGCGTTGGCAACTGAAACCTTGACACCTATGTTCCTTGCCACGCCTTGAGTTGTTATTGCCTTCATGCCTTGGATTGCCTTCATGCCTTGGGGTTCTTCAATTGTCACTGCAAGCTTTTGCTTCTGCTGAAACTTGGAGCCTGGTTTCTTCTCTGCAACTGACTTGATCTCGGTTTGTCCTGGCCCTGTTTGTGCACTCTTATCCGAAGCACCAGCTGGCTTCTTCTTATTGCCTCCCATTATATTTTAGTTACCTGCTTACTGCCCTTTAATAATGTTAGCTAGCCGTGAGGTAAACTTCATCATTTTGCCTGCTTTAGGTTTCACTGTATTATCTCAATAAGTGGCCGCTGTTTCATCAATTGCTGTACAACATCTGTTCTGATACCCTCTTGCTTTGCAGAAGATCTAGTCTCTGTTGAACTATCTGGCTGCTGCTATTTGACAATCTTTAGTTCTTATCTTCAAGACGTCACCTGCAGTTGTTGCTGCTCTATCTGCGTCTTGATCTTATAGAACTAGGGTATGGTCTCCAACCAACACATTGTATGGACCTGCTTTCTACAGGATCATTGCTAATCATCTAGGTTCCTCATCTTCGGTCACAGTAGACGCCTGAATGTATATCATAGATTAATATTCACTCAAAGCGTACAGATTTGAAGCGCTTTGGATTTCAATTCCTTAGTAGAGGCATTTGAGCATATGGAACAAACCTCGAGCAGAATTGCGCTTACCGGATACCTTGTTACACTTCTCAAAAGGACGCCTGTCAACATTATCGACAAGGTGACTTATCTAATTCAGGGTAAACTTTACCCCGACTATGAAGGAATAGAGATGGGAATCGCAGAAAAAATGGTCCTCAGAGCAATTGCAAGCTCTTCTGGCAAAGACGTATCAGAAATAGGACGAATATACCAAAAGACAGGTGACCTTGGAGAGGCGACACTGGAAGTCATGAAGTCAAAGAGCCAATCAACCCTTTTTTCAGAGCCTATGACAGTCGAGCGCGTCTATTCTACTTTTGACAAAGTTGCACGGACAATTGGCGTTGGCTCACAGGAGATCAAGCTGCGTCTAATAAGTAGTTTGCTAAATGATGCAACGGCTGCAGAGGCATGTTACATAATTAAGTTTGTCATGGGACAGCTGCGGCTGGGCATTGCTGATTACACTGTGCTTGACGCCCTTGCGATTGCATTCACTGATGACAAGGCAAACAGGCAGGTGCTTGAAAACGCGTATAACGTCTCAAGCGACCTTGGCACAGTGGCAAGGTTGCTTGCAACCAAGGGGCTCGAAGCAGTCAGCTCGATCAAGATAACACTCTTCAAGCCTATCAGGCCGATGCTTGCAGAACGCATCAGGACAGCAGAAGAAGCACTCGAGCGCATGGGAAGCAGGGCAGCAGTAGAATATAAATTGGATGGCGAGCGCGTACAGGTGCACAAGAGCAAGGATAGAGTAGAATTGTTTTCAAGGAGACTCGAAAAGATTACGAGCCACTATCCAGATGTTGCCAGTGCATTAAAGTCCATAAAATCAGAAGTGATACTGGAGGGTGAAGTAGTGGCCATAAACATAGAGACAGAGGAATATCTTCCCTTTCAGGAACTGATGCACCGTCGACGGAAATATGGCGTAGAGGAGGCAATGGAGAGCTATCCTGTAGTCATGAACTTTTTTGATGTACTCTACTTCGACGGCAAGAGCAAGACAGAAGAGTCATATATGGAAAGGAGAAAGCTGCTGAAGAAAATAGTTGATAGGATTCAAAATAGCAAGTTAAGCTTGATCAAGCAGACTATTGCAACTGAGCCATATGAGATCGATAGGTTCATGGCAGCTGCAATTGAGAATGGCTGTGAGGGCGTCATGATAAAACATCTCTCAAGCACATACCGCGCCGGTGCAAGAGAATATGCTTGGGTCAAGCTCAAGCGTGAATACACAAGCGATTTTGCGGATACACTTGATCTTGTCATCGTTGGTGCACTGCATGGTCGCGGAAGGCGCGCTGGCAAATATGGAGCGTTACTTTTAGCGGCTTATGATCATAACACTGACATGTTCCGTAGCGTGACCAAGGTAGGGACTGGCTTTACCGACGTGCACATTGAACAATTCTACAAAGAGCTCGAGAAGCATATAGTAAGCCAGCGGCACGCAAGGGTCGATACCGGCATGGAAATGGACATCTGGTTTGAGCCTAAGATCGTTATTGAAGTCATTGCCTCAGAGATCACCCTGAGTCCCTCGCATACGGCCGCCAAGAACACAATAAGGCCGGGCTATGGTCTTGCTCTACGCTTTCCAAAATTCACAGGCAAGATAAGGGACGACAAAAAGCCAGAAGATGCCACGACCATTGACGAGATCGTGGCTGCATATAAAAGGCAGTTGAAGGCAGTAGGCCACTCCGGCGCAAAGGTGCAGATAGAGGAGGAAGATGATAAAGAAGGTTGATGCGTTGCACACTGCTAAGGAGCGAAACATTGGAGAGCGGGCATAATATTGTTCTAACAATAATATGTAGAACCTAGATAGGCTTGGCTAAGACCCTAAGACCAACTCATTAGGGACGATATAAAGAGTCGCCGCCCATCCTTTTCATTCTGTCGAGCTCTCGTTCAATTGCTCCGGCCAATTCGTCTAGCTCCTCTAGGCCCTTGAACCTCTGGTATGTTAGCCTTTCAAGGGAAACTACTAGACTCTTTGCTGATCTATATTGCAGCATCTGGGGGTCGTCGATTTCCGCAAACAAGCCAATACCCTGAAGGTTGTTTCTTTTAGCATAGCCCAGTATCAGGCCATTGAAACCTGTTATCAGCGACGAGCCAGGAGTGGTGTTGTGACCTATTTTCACTATTTGGTCTGTTAGCTCTTGTGAGGTCGTTGTGACAAGTGTCATTGGGTTCTTGCCATATTCTCGATCTGTGTGGAATCCGCCCAAGGTATAAATTAGTTGCACAGAGTACAACTTGGCAATATTGATGACATCTTGGCACAATTCATAAAGCTCATAGTTGGTCTGAGGCTGCCCAACTCCGCCCCCAAAAACGATGATGCTCTCACTGTAGCGGTATTCCCACCTTTCTTGTTGAAAGTCAATATGGCCTCCTTTATCCACAACATAATTTGGATAAGGCGGCAAGGCATACCTAAACAACCGGCTATTGAGACTCTTGTTAATAAAATCTATGGCGATACTGCCGACGTTTCCCATGTCCTGCATGGCTGCAATCATTATTGGCTTGCTTACATCGGGCTCCTCAAGATTAACAAATTCCATTGAATTTTCTCTTGACACCAGACAATAAAAAAGTTAGTAGTTTGATTCCTGCAACGATTAAAAGCCGGCCACCGCATTGTTGATTTACCTTGTCAGGGAGTCCTTTAATATCGGATGACTATAAGATTGCAATTGAAGGCTGGAAGGTCCGCAAAGACCAACTGCTTAGACAGCGAGAATCAGTAACGAGGATAAACTACAGGGCGGAAAAAGTGAACATTTTATCACTTTTGAAGCAAAAGAACAGTTGAAAGTAAAAATATCTTGTGTATACATTATTGCAGGCGTGGACAGCAAGGTTCTCAGCGTAATATCTAAGCTTAATCGGCAGTCAAACCGGGAAAGAAGCGGTAGAGTAAAAGTTGCACCTGATCAGGAGATGCTTGCCATCACATCCGATACTGGTATATTCTTTTCAGTACTTCTCAAGGCGATAAAGGCAAGATGCATATTAGAAGTGGGTACATCAGCAGGGTTTTCCACACTGTGGTTCGCTGACGCAATGGGCAAGAACCATAGCACAAGGATAATAACGATAGAAATGAACCCGCAAAAAGTAGAATGGGCATTGAAAAATTTCAAAGAGGCCGGTGTTGATAAGATAATAGACATAAAGCAAGGCATTGCTCTTGAACTGCTGCCTAAGCTCAAAGGCAAGTTTGATTTTGTCTTCCTTGATGCAGATAAAGAGAACATCGTAAGATATTTTGACATTGTCCTACCAATGGTAAGAATTGGAGGGATAATTGCAGCAGATAATATGCTTTATCCTGACCATTTCCGACCCTCTATGAGAAAGTATGCGCGCCATGTGCACACCAAGCCCAACGTCCAGTCAGTCACTGTGCCAATAGGAATGGGAGAAGAGATTACGATCAAACTGCGTAACTAATTTAAATCATTCTTTCAGAACATAATCGTACATGCGATGCGACCTGTTCTGAATCGCATCTTATACTGAAAAACACTAAAATTGTGCTGACAGCCAATTCCTGCACCGTCATCCTCCATAGAAAAATACCCCAATATGGGCCGCCTTGTAAAAAGGCAGATGTCTTTCGTTTTTCTAATACTGGCTGGGCGATATCTCTGCTGTGATGACGACGATGTTGCATCTATTACGTGGGAAGTGATAACGGAACATCTCGTGAATGCATATACAACCTGAGAGGGAATACATGTCAGAGCTAAAGGCAAGCAATTAGTGGCTCAATGATGGCAAGTCAAACCATTGAACATAAAGACTAAATTAAAAGGTGGACAAACGTTAGACTGACGCGATACATTCTGACATTATTCTGGCAGCAAGCATTGCAGTAGCGCCATTGATGTCATAATCTGGAGCAAGTTCTACGATGTCGATAGCCACTACATTCCCAGCACCGATTGCCTTGTTGAGTAGGTAGATGAGATCTATGGATGACAAACCTCCTGGCGAGGGAACTGATACCCCTGGTGCAAATGCTGGATCTAGGCAGTCGAGGTCTACTGAAATATAGACCTTGGATCCGCTTGTTCGCGCTCTTATCATTTGCCCCACTCTTTTCACTCCTAGCTCAATAATCTCTAGCGGGTTTACGATCATCAAACCCGCCTTTCTTGCATTTTCAAGCTCTTCTGGTTCAGCAGCTCTTGTGCCTATCAACATACTTTTTCTAAAGTTGAGCGATTGTGTCGAGTCCGTAAGTACGGAGCCATAATAATTCCTAGTAGAAGAAACAAAGTCAGGATGCGCATCAAAGTACAAAAGTGATAGTTTTTTCCCAATTGCATTAGACACCGCATGTATCGTCTCAGTAGTTAGAGAGTGATCTCCGCCAATCATAATCGGCAGCTTGCCACGTGAAGTAATGTCAGTCACCATATCGCGAAGCTTCTGCTTGTTTGGTATGTCGCCAGCATCAAATATCTTCTTTCGATCAAAAGTTCCAGACATTGGACAAGTAGGGATCAGCTTTCCACCACGTTGAAAAAATTCAGATTCGTTTGAGGCTATTCTCAATACCTCAGGTGCTCTACTAGTTCCCTTCCGCTTGGCGTGAGAATTGGATTCATCAGGAACACCTATTACAACAACATCTACGTCTTTCATGCTGTAAGCGTTTGAGCGGTGAAGCCTGACCATTATGGCAATCATCTCTAACCTAGTTTTTTAACCATAGCTTGCTAGTTAAGACCAATAAGATTTTATTGAAAAGGAATGCTGCCTACTCTCACAATATGTCTACCATGAAGTACATTCAGCTTGAACCACAGGGTGACATTGCAATTCTAAGAATAAATAGACCAGAGGCACTCAACGCCATGAATGTGGACGTTATATCTGAGCTTTCAAAGATGATTGATATTCTTGCAGCTGACGACAGCATTAAAGCAGTAGTCATTACCGGCGCCGGTGAGCGCTCATTCTGTGCAGGCGCAGATATTTCTTACATGGTCAACATCGATCCGATGCAGGCAGAAAGGTACGCCACTTCCGCTCAAGACGTAATAAACAGAATAGACCGGCTGGAAAAGCCAGTCATTGCTGCAGTAAACGGCTTTGCTCTTGGTGGCGGCTGCGAGCTTGCAATGGCCTGCGACATCAGGATCGCTTCAAGCAACGCCAAGATAGGACAGCCCGAAGTGACAATAGGCATACCTCCAGGATGGGGCGGAACACAACGCCTGATGCGGCTCATAGGTCCGGCGAAGGCAAAGGAGCTAATATTCACGGGCAAAATGATAATGGCAGATGAGGCCTACCAGATAGGGCTTGTTAACAAGGTAATCAACCTAGGACCTGACGATAAACTTCCACCAGAAGTGCCCAAAGGTGACGCGGTAAAGGAAAAGGAAAGGGCGAGTGAAATAGCCAAGATACTAAACAAGAAGCTGATGGACGAGTGCATTGCACTTGCAAAGGAGATAGCGAAGAACAGTTTCGTCGCAGTCAAGGTTAGCAAGAAGCTGATAAACAGGGGAATGGACACAGATCTAGAGACAGGACTTAGGCTTGAGATCTATGGTTGGGCGCTCTGCTTTGCTCATGAAGACAGACAGAAAATGATGTCTGCTTTCCTCAACAAGAGCAAAAAGTAGAATCTGCTATGTCAAAAGTCGGGCACCATTGCTAGCCCGGGAAACAAACGTCCTGCTCTCTACGCCTGTCTCTTTGAACCCTTTGGCCATGGCAGCGGCTACCATCGTTGCATTTTTGTTTGTTTTCAGAAACGCTATCATGGAAGGCCCAGCACCGCTTATTGTGACTGCAAGCGCACCTGCAGAAATAGCGTTCTGTTTGACGTTATCATAGCCGGGTATCAGATGCTTTCTTGCTGACTCGATGATAGCATCGTCTATTCCTCTCGTTATTGTTTCCACATCCTTTAGCGCAAAGCCTGCAACTATTGTGGCTGCGCCAGAAATATTGTGAACAACGTCTTTGAGCGGCACCACCTTTGGAAGGACGCTCCTTGCCACCTCTGTCTTTTTCTTTGGCACTTCTAGGCACGGAACTGCAACAACAAGGACTAGGTCCTTGGGAGGCTCTAGCCTTGTGAACTGCAGCCTGTCACTGGCAATAAGGCAAATCACAAAGCCCCCCAGCAAAGAAGCAGAGACGTTATCATAGTGCTTTATGCCGGCGCTTGCGACTTCACCTTCTGCGGCATATTCTACAAGCCTGTTCCTGTCAATCTTTAGGTCATAAAGTGCGTTAAATGCCACGGCAGCAGCTGCTGCTGAAGCGGCGCTGCTGCCAAAACCATAGCCAGACGGCACACCTTTTGTGACCTCGATCTCTGTGCTATCGCTGATCTCAAAATCCTGCATCATCTTTTTTACTACAAGGCCAGCAGAGTTTGATTCAGGAATTGATGGAATCGCTTGATCGCTGTTCTTGATAGTTATTCTTCTGACGCCAGGATATGTCCTACTTACTTTGACTTTGTCTTCAAATGCATCTAGCGCAAGACCAAACACATCGTATCCCGGCCCTAAGTTTGCAGTTGAGCATGGGGCAGCCGCGCTACACGATTTCATAGTCACCTAAACGTCCTCCCCCTGATTAAGGGTTCGAGCAAGGGCGGCAGCTAGGTTGACCATGCCACTCATTGTGATGCTGGAAACAGCTATGAGGCTCTGGGCGAAGCCACCTTTGCTTATGCTGCGCGCCAGATCTTTAGTCAAGAGAGAATACTCCGCATCCTTTTCGCTATTGAGAATATGTTCAAGTGCCATACTCGAGCCCGCCCACTCCATGATATTTTTTAGCTTGTCTATTACAAGATCGCGCTTTGTAAGCACATTTATCTGAGCCATTTTCAACCGCAGTTTGACAGATAACGCAAGGAGCGATATAGACACAAAGTTGATCGGGGATGACACTAACATCCCATCGAAGGCAAATATCGTCGTCTTGTTGTCCGCATGGAGGTTTACAGCAAAATATGGACCACTTGCTCGGAACGCGAAGAGCTCTATCTGGCCAGGAGTGTCCACTATCAAGTAATCGGGGTTTAGCTCATCCACCTCCTTCTGGATCTCATCCAACTTTGTCGCAATCATGTCACTTGCCATTATAAGTGAGCCGTTGGGGCCAAGCCCGTAGCTCTCCATCAAAGTGGAAATGTCAACGTAATTGCGGACATCAATATCTGGCTCATAAGGTAGGTTGACTGCGCCAGGGTCAAGGTTAAGCGTAACGGGGTAAGCGCCATTATCTCTGTACCACTGGAGTAACCTAGAGGTAAGGAGGGATTTTCCAGACCCTGCAGTTCCCGTTATAAATATTGCCTTCATTGCCATCAGGGAAACATGGTGCGGTGTATATCTACTTTTTATACAGTGAGAGCGAGAATATATAATAGCATTTGGCAATACCGATAGTTCTTAGAGCGATAACACATCATGATGTCGTTAATTGAAGAAATCACTGAGAGTCGATATGCCGACCTTATACCGGTGTATGCTAAATAATCTAAGTTTGCTTCAACAATCGTCCCTGTCAAATAGGAACATTTACATGTTTATCTCTTTTATCTTATTTATTTATTGTCATTCAACTTTCATCCAGATCCGCCATAGTAAAAAGAATACTAACTGATTGCTTTTTCTCTTGCCCAACTAGGATAGCAGGAAGTCTTTTATCCAATGTATTCGAGCTTGCCAAGGAGACATCATGTATAATCTCAACAACAATGAAAGGAAGAAGAATAATTCCATACTAACAGCAGTAACAACAACAAGAACAGCGAACAGCAAGAGAAGAAGAGTAGGAGGACCTAGAAGGAAATGACAGCATCCCACCATAAACTGTCATCATCATTAACAGGAAAAGCGTCAGCATTGACTGTGCTACTGATAGTTGCAGGCGTTTTGTTTGCAGCGCCGTCAGCAATGGCTCAACAAATAGCATTAACACCAGAAGAACTAGAGCAGCGGAATCGACTCCAAGATACGATAGCTGCCACAACTCGAAACTTAGAGCAAGGAGAGAAAGAGGTAAATGGAGTTGTCTTTACGCCAAGATGGTCAGATCCTGTCTGGATCGAAGCTGACTCGTTATCTATACTCTTTGCGTATTGTCTACCTGGAGAGTTTGCAGACTCTGGACAAGAGATCCTAGGTGGCTCTCAACTGGAAGTCTTGGAATCTTATGCATTAGCTTTAACCGGTGACCTTATGGTATGGTTTACAGTAGTAGAAAATGAAGATGAGAACGTTAGGCTCCCAGCTGCAGTAGGTGTTATTTGCGCATCTGATATAAATAATGCTGAGACACGAGTCTTAAGTCCACAAGAACAGCAGGAGATAAACAACATAATCCGGCAGTTTATCACCATACAG
>JALYGW010000054.1 GCA_030776915.1 Thermoproteota archaeon | reverse complement strand
ATATAGAGCACACACCCATACACACATGTCCAATTGTTATAGATCCTGATATATTTAAGCCGTGCAACTAATAGGAGAGAGAAAGAGAGAAAGAGTGCTCACTACACCACTTTTGCTGCTTTTGTTCGGCATTGTGTCACAAGTGAGCCGGTTGTCAGGAGGGGGCTTCTGTGTGCATACCAACCACCAACTTCGACAAGCGCTCATATATCATATTTCAAGTAATAAGAAGAAGAAGTAAAAATTTGTGTATGCCATCTTGCCAACAAGGAAGAAGACCGAATCATCCACGGCAGCAGAGCCTTGCTATAGGCTTCTTAGTTTAGAATTTTGATTTAATAAATTCTAGGCTTCTGGCAGTTACAGTTTCTTCTTCCTTTATGATCTCTAAAGCGTCCTCCGGAGTATCAATGTCATGCATAAGAGCTTTTGAAAACAAGCGCTTTACAGGGATGCCAAGTCGGATGGCTGCCTTAACATGCATGTTGTAACTGTCAGCGTCATAGAAAGTGTCAATTATGGAAGGAGGCTTTCTTAACAGCATATTTGTTCCATCGTATCGAAGTGAAGGGCAAATCACTATGCATCTGCTCTCATTTTCAGCCAGATCACATGCTTTGGAAATGTCGGTTGAATCAAGAAGTGGCAAATCATGAGGAATAACCATCGTTGCGTCTGCAGCTTCCTTCATACAATAACTATCGGCCAATGCGACTGCCGAGTTGACACCGCTTTCCTTTTCTTCGAGCAGGAAATTTGCTCCATACTTCACTGCTATTTCTTCTACACGCTTGTCTGCTGACACTGTGATCACTTGGGTAAGCAAGTGGGCGACGGAAAGGATCTGAAGAGTATCTTCCAGCATTAGTAATGAAAGGCGTATCCGGTCAGCCGTATCTAGTATTGATGACAGTCGCGTCTTTGCGTTTTCAAACCTTTTTATGGGAACGATGGCAAAGGTCTTCATCATGATTTTAATTTAATTTAATTTTTTTCAACTAGTTTTAAGAGATATCTGCCAAGTCTGACTTCATCCCTTCTGGCCTTCATGGTTATGTTAGTTTCGTAAACTTGCATTTCAAAGGCCTCAATCTGTAATTTCATGCTATGATCTTTCATAGAAATTATGAACTTGCTAACAAAGTCACGGTAATATTTTGCCACTCCTACCGAGGAATTCTCAAGCCCAAGCGCCCTCATGTATTTTACAGCTGGCCCGCTTACCGCCTTCCTCCCGATCAACGGCGAAATGGCTATAACTTTGTCTCTGTTTTTCACGAGCTCTTTTCGTATATCTGAAAGAGCAATGATGGGCCCTATGCTTGAAACAGGGTTTGCGGGTGCGATTACTACAGCTCTGCATTGCTTAATAGCGTCTATGGCAGCAGTATTTGCTGTGGCGCTACTAGCATTATCGTACCTTACACCGGTTACTGTAGGCCTTCCTTTATGTTTGACCCAAAATTCTTGCAGGTGCATATCGCCTCTGGTACTAGTCACAATGCTTGTAGTTACCTCTCTGTCAGTAGCTGGAATAAGTTTGGCACTAATGGAATAGCGTGTCCTAAAAAAATTGGTGATGTCAGATAGACTCTTGCCATCCTTTATCATGCTTGTTCGGAGCAAATGGATCGCAAGGTCTCTATCGCCTAAAGCAAACCAAGTGGGGGCGCCAATTTTTTTCATCTGGGCCAGGCATTGAAATGAATCACCTTTGATCCCCCATCCGCGTTTCTGATCAAGTATGTTTGCAAGCCCATAAATTATAGTGTCAATGTCAGGGCATACATATAGGCCATGCATCCATATATTGTCGCCAACATTGCAGATTACGACAATATCTTCTTTTTTAATAGCGGCCAATCCTCTAACCAGTTTTATGGATCCCGTTCCACCCGCAAGAACAGATATCATCAAATAATATTGTAAGTAAATGATGATGCATTTTATTATATCTGCCGACATAGGAGCCTCTTTTGTATGCAAAAAATATATCAGTTAGATAGATGTCCAGTTCAACTTCTATATACCTCCTGCCTGTTGGATCAAATCTGCGAAAACATCTATATCGATGATAAATATATCGGTCTTCTCTTCCTCTTCCTCCTGCTCCTTCTCCTTTTAAT
>JALYGW010000053.1 GCA_030776915.1 Thermoproteota archaeon | reverse complement strand
TGCAGAGTTTTCCCACCTCGAGGCTGAGGCGCCATGGGTCACTCTTGAAGACCTCTTGAAAGTACAGGAACAGCTTGTTTCATACGTGATCCAGAACACGGTCAAGGAGAGGGCTGAGGAACTGACGTATCTAAGACGTGACATAGTTGAACTGAAAAAGATCGAGCCGCCGTTTGAGCGGCTGTCTTATGAAAAGGCAATTGAAATCATTAAGTCAAAAGGGTTACTGATTACTCAGGAAGATGGCAGCAAGCGAGAGATACAGTTCGGCGATGACCTTAATATTGATTCTGAACGTGAGCTGACTAAGAATGTGACCAAGCCGATATTTGTGGTAGGCTACCCACTTACAATCAAGCCCTTTTATGTAAAGGAGAATCCGCACCATAGAGGTAGCGGGCTGGCGGTGGATATGCTAGCGCCAAGAGGTTTTGGCGAAATAACAAGTGGCGGTCTAAGAGAAGATAGTATCGTTTCAATCACTGAGCGCATCAAGAAAGAGGGACTTGATCCTGCGGCCTATGATTGGTATCTTGACCTAAGAAATTATGGCTCTGTACCACATGGCGGCTTTGGGCTTGGCATTGAGCGCTTGATGCGATGGATAACAAACGCCGGAGATATCAAGGACACTGTGCCTTTTCCGCGCACAATATCTCGTGTCACGCCATGATAGATCAAAATAATGGATGTGGCATCTAGGTTGTGATTTCCTTTTTATTAATGCCATTTGTTAGCACTCTTAACGGTTTTGTCTTCTCCTATATTCTCTGTAGTCCGTCGGTCAGGCACAACACAATAGGAGGTTTTTTCAACTGGAATATCAGCAGCATTTTCTTTTCGCTGTCTGCCTCGATTCTCTAAATAGATGGTCTTGTTGTACAAGAGTCTCCTCATATAGAGACATCTTACTCTGACAGTCCTACTGTTCATTTATAGAGGTTGTATGGATAGATGCTATCGATGGTGTCAATTTACAAAGGTTTTAAACTCCTTCGAGTCCTAGAAGGGTTTATAGTACTTGCAAGAGTCATTCCTTGAGGCAGCAAAAAAGAGGGTATTGCTATTCGATGGTGCTATGGGAACCGAGATACAGCGCCTCAATCCCAAAAGTGAGGATTTTCCAGATGGCAAAGATGGATTTAATGATGGTCTCAATTTGTCCCGACCAGAGTGGATAAAGCAGATTCATCGAGGCTACCTCAATTCAGGGGCCGATTGCATTGAGACTAACACATTTGGCTCTAATAGGTTCAAGCTTGCCGAGTATGGATACGGCGACAAGACAGTTGAATTTAACAAGAAAGCAACCGAACTTGCAAGAGAGGTGTGCAATGAGTTCAAGGATAGCAAACCGCGATATATAATCGGCTCTATGGGTCCTAGTGGATATTTACCAAGCTCAAATGACCCTGCGCTTGGAGAAACGCCTCTCGATGAGATACAACAGGCGTTCATGCTACAGGCTGAAGGGCTCATTCTAGGAGGGGTCGACGCGCTGTTGATAGAGACAAGTCAGGACATACTAGAGGTCAAACTGGCGATCGAGGCATGCCATATGGCGATGGAAAAAGTAGCCAAAAAAGTGGCGATAATTGCAAATGTTACATTAGATCAGTACGGCAAAATGCTGCTTGGAACCAACATTCAAGCAGCTTACACCACCGTGAGTAACATGAACATCGATGCATTTGGGCTCAATTGTTCCACCGGCCCACATGAAATGATCCCAAGCGTAAGATGGCTAAGTGAGCAAGATCTGCCAATACTGGTTATGCCAAATGCTGGCATGCCCCAGAACGATGGCGGGCGTGCAATATATAAGATGGCACCTAAAGAGATAGCAGAAGCGCTTAAAGATTTTGTTAATAAATACGATCATGTAAGAATGATAGGGGGATGCTGCGGAACTAATCCGGAGCATATTGCAGAGCTAAGAAGAGTTCTAGATGCTAACAATAAGATGAAGTACTAGTACTTCTTTTACCCCGACTAGTTTTTTGCTGCTGACGGTCAATGTCTTTATAGAAATATTCAATTCCCATCTTCCCAAAGCCTCTTACCCTTTTGATCCTACCTTGAACTGTCAGGCGAGTGATCGCAAGCCTGACATACTGCTTGTTGCCGATCATTTGGTCAAGATCCTTGCTTGTGACCTTGCCGCTTCTGTTTCTTATAATATCGTAGACCCTGTCTATGAAGCGGCTAGAGCCATCACCTCTCAATTTAAACTGTTGAATCGTCGCCACGGTTCTTACTTGGATTTTTATTATAAAACAGGTAGGACGGAATTTTCGATATAGGCCCTACTTTTATGCCTGTGAATAGCAAATATAATGGCTTAATAAATAAGTAAAGAGTCATCTTGCTTCCAAGGATAAGTTCAGCTCTAAAGGCAGTGGATCTAAGGCAGGATCCACGCCCCATGATAATTGGGGAGCGCATTAATACCCAAGGGTCTAGGAAAGCCAAGGAACTGGTGCTTGCAAACAATTTTGACGGATTGACTGACCTTGCGAGGAATCAGGTGGAGGATGGAGCACATTGCCTTGATGTGTGTGTTGCAACCACCGAGAGATCTGATGAGAAGGAGTTCTTGGTGAAGCTGGTCAAGAGGCTCAGCCTGGAGATAGAAGCACCACTGGTCATTGATTCAACAGACCCAAAGGTGATTGAAGCTGCAATCAGACAGATCCCAGGCAGACCTGTGATAAATTCAATAAACTTGGAAGGGAGTGGTGACAGATTTAATCAACTCGCACCGCTGATGGTCAAATACGGTGTGCCAGCTATAGCTCTGTGTATAGGTCCAAAGGGGATGGCAAAGACGCCTCAGGAAAAACTCGAAGTCGCAGAGCTCATCTATGAAATCGGTACGAAGCAATATGGCCTAAAACCTTGGCAATTCATCTTTGATGTACTTACATTCACAATTGTGACTGGAGATCCTGAACTTGCTGATGCAGCCAAAAATACCTTGGATGGCATCCGGCTTGTTAAGAAGAGGTTTCCTGAGTGTTTCACTGTATTGGGCTTGAGCAACGTAAGCTTTGGCGTTTCGCCAAATGCAAGAAAAATAATTAATTCAATATTTTTATATCACGCGCTGCAGGCCGGACTTGATGCAGTCATCATCAACGCACGCGACATCATTCCTTATCCAGAGATCGACGAGCAGCAGAAAAAGTTGGCAGAAGATCTGATTTTCAACAGGCATCCAAATGCTCTTGCAGAGCTGATCACATACTTTGAAGGTGCTAAGGCAGTAACAGCGGGCGGCCCGTTCAAGAGGATAGAAGTAGATCCAAATTGGGAAGCATCCAAACGCTGCTACTTCAGAATCGTTAACAGACTAAAAGAGGGCATAGAGGATGATGTAGTGCAGGCAATAGCTGACCGTCTCAAGGGCAGCAAGGGCCCTAAGAATAGTGGCCAGCTTGTGCTGAGAGCCTCATCAAAAGAGGCAGCGCATGAAGCAGCAGTAGAGACACTCAATGAAGTGTTGCTTCCGGCAATGAAAGACGTGGGTGATAAGTTTGGTGCCGGCGAGCTGATCCTACCCTTTGTGTTGAAGTCTGCAGAATGTATGAAGGCAGCCGTTGCGGAACTGGAGAAATACCTGATCAAGCAAGAGGGAGTGAGCAAGGGCAGGCTTGTAATATGCACAGTCTATGGAGATGTGCATGATATTGGCAAGAACTTGGTAAAAACAATCCTTGTTAACAATGGCTATACAGTCTACGATCTTGGCAAGCAAGTGCCGCTGCAGAAAATTTTAGAAAAGATAAATGAAGTCAATGCAGATGCAGTAGGGCTATCGGCACTACTTGTATCGACATCAAAGCAGATGCAATACTTTGTAGAGCACGCACGGCAGAATGGTATGAATATGCCCGTGCTTTGTGGTGGGGCGGCAATTAACAGTAACTACATCAACAGGATTGCAAAGGAGGGGAGTATCTACTCACCGGGCGTATTCTTCTGCAAAACGGCATTTGATGGGCTGAAGGTGATGAACAGACTTATGTCTCCTGAACGCGAGAAGTTTGTCAGTGAGTGGCAGCAAAAGTTGGAGAAATGGGATGAACGTCACCAGCCTGGCATGGCAGTAGAGCAAACCCAGATTCCTCACAGTAGCATCAAGTCTGTAGAGCCTCCAATACCGCCTCATATTAACCGGCCAACTAGGCTCGAGCCGTTTCAGGT
>JALYGW010000052.1 GCA_030776915.1 Thermoproteota archaeon | reverse complement strand
ATTTGGGGCAGAGTCAAAAGGCCACGGGCGGCGTCATAAAAATCTCTTATCAAACACGGTACACGATGTTCCTTACAATTTGACCACTGATGAGTTTCGCATCTATAGATCGTTCGCTGCTTACATTTCTGATGTCGACCGCCCCTAACTTACTGATAGAGTCTGAAACCCGCTTTGACCAGAGCAAGCCCCCTACTTGAGGGGCTTTTGAAGGATAACCAAAGACAAGGAGCCGGGGAGTCTCGTCTCTTCCATAATAAATTCTATCCTTCCTAGTTGCCAATTATTGAAATCACGTAATTTTACGTACAATATTTTATATAGCATGCAAGCTATTTCAAGAAATCTGCATCTTCATTAGGTAGATTCTGTAATACTCTTATTTGAGCACATTGCAATTAGTCGATCTTCTATAACTTTGGCTAGACTATATTTGCAGCAAAAACGTAAGAGCAATATGGATATAGAGAGTGAGAATAATTCCTAGAATCTGCCCCACCAGAGTCTCGCTTGCTATCATTTCACGTTAGAGACCAAAATGAGCTTCTAAATGTATTATTTCCAGCAGCAGTAAGTACTGTAGACACACCTACAGCAGGACAACAGGGTGTGAATATTACCGGAAATGGTACAAATGGTGGCCTTGAAAACCCATTAAGTGAAAATATAGCTAGCTTGACAGGAACCTGATGATGGAATATATATAGCTGTTAAGTTATTATTTGACTAACTTTTGTAGGCTTTTAAATTCTAAAGGATGCCTAGTAGCGTGTAATAATGTAGATCTGTACTAACAAACCCGCTTGGCGTGCTTGGATAATACAAAATATATATAAAACATAACGACGTTATATTCAGTATATGAGTACAAAAGAAGACCTTAACATGGATTATAGCAAATATGACTTTAAGGATTCAACTGAGCTTTACGTTTACCTAAGCAAGAAGGGGCTCTCCAGAGGCACTGTGGAGGAAATTAGCAAGATGAAAGGCGAGCCAGACTGGATGAGGGATTTCAGGTTGAGAGCATACGATGTTTTCATGAGTAAGCCTATGCCAAATTGGGGAGGAGATCTGTCCAAAATCGATTTCCAGAATATTTACTATTATGCCAAAGCATCAGAGAAGAGCAGCAAGAGCTGGAAGGACGTTCCAGAATCAGTAAGGAATACCTTTGAAAAGCTTGGTATCCCAGAGGCTGAGCGTAAATTTCTTGCAGGAGTCGGTGCACAATACGAATCTGAAACTGTTTATCACAATTTAAGGGAGGACCTGCAAAAGCAAGGCGTAATTTTCATGGACACTGACAGTGCAATAAAAGAACACCCAGAAATAGTCAAGAAGCACTTTGGCAAGGTTATCCCACCGGAGGACAACAAGTTTGCCGCCCTTAATAGCGCAGTATGGTCTGGCGGCTCATTCATCTATGTTCCACGAAATGTCAAGGTTGAGCTTCCACTTCAAGCATATTTCAGGATTAATGCAGAAAACATTGGCCAGTTCGAGAGAACGCTTATCATCGCAGATGAAGGCGCCGAAGTGCACTATATCGAAGGATGCACAGCACCTGTCTACACCACGGAGTCGCTTCACTCTGCCGTTGTGGAGTTAATTGCCAAGAAGGGCGCCAAGATACGTTATACTACAATTCAGAACTGGAGCAAAGACGTCTACAACCTTGTGACAAAGAGGGCCTATGCTTATGAAGGCGCCACAGTCGAGTGGGTCGACGGAAACATCGGCAGCAAGCTAACGATGAAGTATCCTGGTGTCTACATGCTTGGCAAGAACGCACATGCTGAGGTCATATCAGTCGCATTTGCAGGATCTGGAATGCACCAAGATGCAGGAGCTAAGGCAGTCCATCTTGCGCCAAACACTACCTCTAGAATAACTAGCAAGTCAGTGAGCAAGGATTCTGGCAGAACAACCTACAGGGGGTTGCTGCATGTTGCAAAGGGTGCAACAGGCGTCAAGTCAAACGTAAGGTGCGATGCACTACTATTAGACGAGCACTCTAGAACCGACACTTACCCATACATTGAGGTCAATGAGGATGATGCAACTATTACTCACGAAGCAACAGTAGGTAAGATAAGTGAGGACCAAATAATCTACTTGATGAGTAGAGGATATTCAGAGTCAGACGCGCTCTCTTTGATCGTAGGCGGATTCATGGACCCATTCACAAAGGAACTTCCAATGGAGTATGCGGTAGAGCTTAGCAGACTTATCAAGATGGAAATGGAAGGCTCAGTCGGTTAAGCTTCATACCATACTCTACCTTACATCTTTTGTGATCCCACTATGGCGACTACTACTACTAGTCTGTCCTCAATTAACAGCGAGCACATTGATTTAATAGCAGCTCAAGAGCCCAGTTGGCTTGCTTCGATACGCAAGCAAGCTTTCTTACAGTATCAGTCACTGCCTGCCGAAGTCTCGCCCCTCTACTCAAAGTATTCAGATGTAAACAAGATGAAGCCTGAAAGCATACATTTTATGGCGCATACGACAAGGCCTGCTGCACTCAGCAAAGACCTAACTGACAGGTTAAAAGAGCTTGAGCAGGAGACAGGACTTCTTCAAGTAGGTCAAGAAATAAACAAGATCTTCATCCGCGATAACGTCGCCAAGCAAGGTGTCATCCTATCGAGCATCAAGGACGCGCTGACTAGTCACAGTGACCTCATTAGATCGTACATGGATGCAAATCATCTAAATTATCTGGAGGACAAATTCCTTGCACTTGAAGGCTCGGCTTTCCAATCTGGCATATTTATTTATATTCCGAGAAATGTGATGCTTGAAGAGCCTATAAGGATAATTACTTCTCTTGCAGACGATGGGACTTCGCTGATATCAAGAAACATCGTTGTAGCAGACATGGGCTCAAAAGCAACAGTTGTGCAGGAGATATATGCGCCTGGCTCTTCAGGTAGAGGAGATGTCCAGCAGGGGTATTTTGAATTAATTGAGACTCATGTCAATCCAAATGCACATCTGGAATTGGTGACTCTACAGGCAATGGGTCATGACACTCTCAACGTTTCAAACAGGAAGGCATTTGTCGAAAGGGATGGTAAAATGTCTTGGTATATCGGCATGTTTGGGTCGTTGCTTTCACGCTACAAGACAGACAGTATCATGAAAGGTCCTGGTGCTTCTTCAGAGGATGTTGAGATAGTCTTTGGGATAGGCAACCAATCCTTTGATGTCACATCTAACCTTGTCCACCGGGGACCTCATACTCGAGGGAGGGTACTTGTCAAATCAGTGCTCAAGGACACCTCAAAGTCTTTGTTCAAAGGCATGATTAAGATAAGCAAAGAGGGCAGAGGCACGGAATCATACCTAGCAGGGCATGCAATCCTTCTTGACAGAGGAGCCAAGTCAGATGCAATACCCGGCCTTGAAATAGAAACTAATGAAGTTAAGGCCACACACTCTGCCTCTGTAGCCCAGATGGATGAAAACCAGATCTACTATCTAATGACAAGGGGCCTTAGCAGGGAAGGTGCCAAGCGTGAAATTGTATCTGGCTTTCTTGAGCCGCTGTCCAGAAAGATGGGTCCGACCATCAGAGCATGGATCAACTATCTTATTGAGAACAAGTGGCAAGGTAAGCAGTTAATGCTCAGGACAGACGAGGCAATGGAACAGATACTGGAAGTTGAAAAGTCGCGCTACCGCGAGACTCAAGACCTCTTTGAAAAACACTATAAGTATAGGTAGTTGGATGCAGTTATGTCAGAAGAAGAATGGGTAAAGGTATGCAACGAAAAGTCACTCGAGAATGGTGACATGCTAGATTTTGATCAGGGCATCAAAAAAATTCTAATCGCCAAAATAGGAGGTAATGTGTATGCCACCGATAGAATATGCACGCACGCATACGCCGATTTGTCTACGGGAATCATGAACGAGGAGGAAAAGACAGTGACGTGTCCATTACACCTATCTGCATTCAAGCTTGATACTGGCAGTCCGCAGAACCTGCCTGCTGAAGAGCCTATTAAAACTTACAAGGTTAAAATACAGGATGACTCAATTTACATCAAGCTGGACTAGCAAAATGATGCAAAAAGGTGCTCTCAATATCGAAAAAATAAGAGAGGACTTTCCTATCCTCAAGCGTAGGGTTAGCGGAGGCAAGCCACTTGTCTACCTTGACAATGCCGCCACTACACAAAAACCTCTTGCAGTCATTAATGCAATCCGTGATTACTACATGAATTACAATTCCAACATTCATCGTGCTGTGCACCAGCTTGCAGAAGAGGCTACACTTGAGTTTGAAAAGACAAGAGAGAAGGTGGCAGAGTTTATCAATGCCAGATCCACTGAAGAGATTATTTTTACTCGTAACGCCACGGAAGCCATAAACCTTGTCGCCTACTCGTGGGGCAGGACTAATGTCAAAAAGGAAGATAGCATAGTCATCACGGAAATAGAGCACCATAGCAACATTGTGCCATGGCAGATACTGACTACTGAAAAGGGAGCCAAGCTGGAATACGTAGGAACTGACGACAACGGTTACCTAAAGCTTCAGGAGTACATGGATTATCTTGACAGTAGTAAGAAAGTAAAACTTGTATCAGTATCACACATGTCAAACGTACTTGGCTCTATTGTTCCTGTAAATGAAATAATCAAGATGTCACACGAAAAAGGTATCCCTGTTGTTGTAGACGGTGCGCAATCAGTTCCTCACATGCCGGTAGATGTCCAAAAGATGGACTGCGATTTTATGGCTTTCTCAGCGCATAAAATGCTTGGTCCGACAGGCGTTGGCATATTGTATGTCAAAAAAGAGATTCTTGAAAAGATGCAGCCCTTCATAGGCGGAGGCGACATGATAAAGGAGGTTCACAAGTACGAGACAAGGTACAATGACCTCCCGTACAAATTCGAGGGAGGAACCCCTAATATCGCGGACGTAATTGGTTTTGGCGCTG
>JALYGW010000051.1 GCA_030776915.1 Thermoproteota archaeon | reverse complement strand
CCATTACAATCCTCCCATTCTTTAAGGAAAAGTGCAGGGTCACCAATTGTCGTAACCTTTGTGCTACTACTATTTGCAAAGTGTCTCAATACACCTTCTGTGAAATTGTCTCTTACGAGGGCTTTTTTTATTGAATGTCGAAGAACTAATGATAACATGAACTTCAATAATGGCTGCTTTATCCTTTCTTCAGCTGCCACTCCAAAGAAATAGACATCCAATGATCTGGAGAAGAATAGCTTGAGCAGAAAAGCTGGAATTAAATAATACAAAGTGAAGAAAGTGCGATTAGTTATAAGAGTGCCGCCGCCTATCATTATTCTTTTTCTCCTAGTTGTTGAGGACAAAGCCTTTAGCAAACTCTTAAAACGCCCGCAGCGTATCGTAGCTGCTGAGGTCAGTCCTGCTTTTTCTAATAGCTGCTGGGTTTCCTTGGGAGAATATGAAAAAATGAATAAATCAGTTGCATTCTGTCTTGTAATCAGGTATCTTGCTGTTCCCAGCATTATCGCATCATCGCCAATATTGCCATAACCACACGCTGAGAATATTATGTAGCGGGCATTGCCAGCATTAGTACTTAAGGCCTCCCCATCGTCCATCAAAGCGAATCTTTTTTCGTCTAGTATGCTATTTACAGGGATGATGGTTTGTTCCTATACTGCCGAGAATTTGAATGGATAATGACGTTCTTCTATGATATGCTTCATAGATTTTTTGTTGGTTGATGCTTAGTATGTTATTCTGTATGGAGCAGCAAAACAACATTCATGCCTACTTAAAAAATTTGCATGCTGCCATTAATCTTCCAAAACCAACCAAATTTTGAATTTATTTCCACTGATTATAAGTTTGCCTCGATAACATATTGAAAAAATCTAGAAGCTTAAATATTCATAAGAGATAAAAGTAGATGCAGAGATGCAGCGTGAAGGTTAAATGCCGTTTTCTAAATTAAGAATAAGATAATTGCAATAGGAAGAGGAGAGTTCCATAGAAATATATGTATCTCAAAAAACAAGGTGAATCCTCTTGATGCCATCATGTACAAAATTGTGGTTTATCCCACCAGACAGGCTTGCCGTGATTAATACCCGATTATCCACGACACAATTTAACCGTACGGAGCCAGAAATATCCCACCTTGGTCGTAACAAGGAACAAGAATAACAAGGAGAAGAAATTGGCAAAAGTTACGACTTGCTGCTCATTACCACAGAGACCAAAGGAATTGTTATGCTGCAGACATCATCACAATAAAAGTGGCTCAGATCTTGCGGCCAAAAATGTACTAGATGCAACAATATCTTAACGAAGAGGACTTTTGAATTTCGGATTCAATTACTAGTGACAAGCAGAGCTATCGACTCGAGTAATCTTGCATATTGCAACATCATGATCCGGATATAACGATTTTGGTTGAGTATATAACCATCCAAGAAAAAGATACAGATATACCTACATATCTCACTCTCCAAATGAAAATGATGCGAAATGATGCGCAGGTAGCTGACAGCCTCAGGTTGTTAATTTCATCTACAAACGGCGCCACTTATGTCGAAGCACGCTATCAGTCAAGGGTGGCAAGTGAGGTCAATTTTATCAACGGCGAACTTGAAAGGATAAGAGTGGTGGAAAACGCTGGCTGCGGAATTAGAGTCCTAGTGGATGGTTGCTGGGGCTTTACAAGCACAAGTGACACCTCGAGTGAGGCCCTAAAGGAATCCCTTAGCCAGGCCATATCGGCAGCACGCATACTTGCCCGGACTAAGAAGAACAAGGTCAAAGGACTCATTGAATCGAAAATGATTACAGGCACTTTTAGGACTGCAGCCAACAGCGATAATAATCTATCAAATATTAGCATTGAGCAGAAAGTGCAAGTTACAAAGGAAGCAGAAAAGGAGGCTCGAAGCAATAGAGCCGTCAAGACCGCTTCTTGCACATACCGGGATACGCTTGATCATAAGGTCATCATAAACAGCGATGGCGCCGACATTGAGATTTATGATTCAAAACCAGAGTTCAGCGTAACAGCAATAGCAAGAAAGGCAAGTCAGAGCGCAACGGCCCATGAGGGTATTGGTATCACCGGCGGATGGGACGACCTTTTCAAAAAGAAGAGCCATCTAGAATACGCACATACGGCATCAGCAAGAGCGGCGAAGCTCCTAGATGCTAGGCATGTGAGCGGCAAAAAGACCACAGTGATTCTGGATCCTGCTATGGTGGGGCTCCTATCTCATGAGGCAATAGGTCACACCGTCGAAGCCGACTTTGTGCTGTCTGGCTCAGTGGTAAAAGACAAGATAGGGAGCAAAGTAGCAAGTGATCTTGTCACACTGGTGGACAGCGGCAAGTCGGAAATAGCAAGCAATGCCGGTGGGACGATAATAGTCGATGATGAAGGCGTGACTGCGGGGCGGACTGCAATAATTGAAAAGGGAATACTAAAATCGTTTTTGCATAACCGCGAGTC
>JALYGW010000050.1 GCA_030776915.1 Thermoproteota archaeon | reverse complement strand
ACTTGCTGATGAGGAGGAGGTTGCACTTGCTGATGAGGAGGCTGAATGTCTTCACCTGTTTGTTCTTCTACTTCTTCTACTTCTTCTACTTCTTCTCTAGGAGGCTGAATGTCTTCACCTGTTTGTTCTTCTACTTCTTCTACTTCTTCTTCTACTTCTTCTCTAGGTATAGTAAGAGCAGCGGTATCATTATTACCATCAGTGTTTTCTGATCGTTCGAGAACAACGCTCTCTTCTTGAACGCGTTCTATAGCAACTGGATCATCCTCTGCTTCAACACTCTGTTCTTGACCGTATGCGGTGTTATCAGATGATAAATTAGCCATGTAAGGATAATAATGCTGAACCGATCCCAGAAGCAAAAGGATAATACAAACTAGAGCTCCCACGGAATAATAATTACAATTACTGGCTATTTGTTTAGGAATCGTTAGCAACTTACATACCAATTCTCTTGCGAGAACCACCACCAATCTAAGCCTGACAGCAATAAAAGCATATACTGTCCTCGTATCCGGACAGGAATTGCACCATCTCTATATATCAGTTAGAGTTACCTGAATATGTTCTGATG
Source organism: Thermoproteota archaeon (assembly GCA_030776915.1). GTDB lineage: Archaea > Thermoproteota > Nitrososphaeria > Nitrososphaerales > Nitrososphaeraceae > Nitrososphaera. Next base: position 7,473 of record JALYGW010000050.1, on the reverse strand, counting down.
AGCAAAGAAGTTGACACTAAAAGAATTCACTCTTTCTATCAGCATGAGACCAAAAGGGAGGATAATGTGGCAATGCACGTAAAGAAACTATTCAAGGTATACGATTCTGCTGCTGGAAGAGTGATAGCGCTAAGAGACGTCACTTTCAAGGTAAACAAAGGTGAGTTTCTAGCCATTGTCGGTCCTTCTGGAAGCGGTAAATCAACTCTTCTGAATATGATTGGCGCATTGGATAGACCGACCTCTGGAAGGGTCTTCATTGGAGGTGTCGATATTTTCTCATTGAGCAATTCTGAAATTGCCACTCTACGCAACAGAATGATTGGCTTTGTATTTCAGTCTTACAATCTAATCAACAGAACTACGGTTCAAAGGAATGTTGAGTTACCGGGGATCATCAAAGGCATGAGTAAAAGCAACCGCATTCGTCGTGCTAAAAAGCTTCTTGAACTGCTGGGAATAGGAGATAAAGCCAATTTCAAGCCGTCTAATCTAAGTGGGGGTCAGCAACAGCGGGTTGCAATAGCTCGAGCATTAATGAATAACCCTACAATAATTCTTGCAGATGAGCCGACTGGCAATTTGGACACAAAGACTGGAAATGAAGTCTTTAATTTTCTCCGCACTCTTTCGCAAAAGTACAAGAGAACTATTGTTATGGTAACTCATAACGCAGCACTGGCAGAGGCAACTGATAGAGCCATTTACATTAAAGATGGAACAGTTGAAAAAGAGGTTTTGAACAGATGATTTACCACAGAACATTAGTGCTTGATTGGGCTGCTTCCTTTTCCATGTGCAATGAAGCTTGTGCAAATCGCTGTTTTTATGTGTCTATAGGATGCAGACTTACAAGAGTAAGAACAACAAGACAAAACTTAAGATTTGTGATCTAGATGAATATCAAAGAGATCTTCCTACTCTCGTTTGATGCTTTAAAGGAAAGAAAAGTAAGATCCATACTTACTATACTAATGGTTGTTGTGGGAAGCAGTCTCATGGTCGCTCTAAATGGACTTAGTGCCGGTTTTGGCAAGTTCATTGATGAATCCTTTAGTTTGCTTGCTCCAAATATACTGTTTGTGACAAGTGCTCAGCAGGCTGAGTCAGCCTCTAGCCCGTTCGGAGGTGGGGGTCCACCGCCTGCTCCTAAGATCACACTAAACGCTGCTGTCGAGACGAGGATACGCTCTCTTCCCTTCGTAAGCGATGTGATCTCATCTTATCAAGGTCAAGTACAGCTAGAATCATCAGGCAAGACTCTTTCCACCTCTGTATTTTCTATTGATCCCCCCAAGCTCTATACTATAGCGCCCACTCTGGAATTCGAAGAAGGTTCTGCAATGCGCTCAAATGATCCGTCTGCCATTTACATAGCTGACCAGATAGCCTACCCTCCAGGTGAGAATACGCCTTTTGCCACCATTGGTCAAACAATGAGAGCTACATATTCATTCGTCGATGAAAATGGTAATCAGCAGGAAGAATCTAGAAGCTTTGTGGTAAGAGGAATAATGAAGCCAACAGGTAATCCAACAATCGATAACGCAGTTGTTTTCAATGAAGATGCGGGAAACGCTCTAATGCATAAATCCGGCAAGTATGACAGTTTTTTGGTAGCTGCAGAATCAGGCGAGTTTGTGAAAAACGTTGAAGAGGAAATAAGGAAACTATATGGAAATGATATAGGCGTGACATCTCCAGAGGCCATACTAGAGACGATAAGGGAGTTTACAGGTGGGTTCACGGTTTTCATACTAGGAATCGCGCTTGTAGCCCTTCTTGTAGGAGCAGTAGGAATCATTACGACTCTCTATACATCAGTAATGGAAAGGACAAAGGAGATAGGCACGATGAAGGCCATCGGAGCTCAGAATAGTAATGTCCTCAGCCTTTTCATGGCAGAAGCTTTGATGATAGGTATTCTTGGAGCCACTTCTGGACTGCTTGCAGGTATTGCCGGAGGCTATGTGTTGACTGTAGGAATAGGTTCAGCTGGGGGACCTGACGGAGGTGATACAGGTAATGGCCCACCCAATATATCACCTGTCTTCCTTCCTGCAGACCTGGCAACTGTCTGGGGTATATCCGTTGGTCTCAGTCTTATTGCTGGTATATACCCCGCGTGGAAGGCATCAAGGCTATCTCCTATTGTGGCCCTTAGAAGAGAATAATTCAGCATCTATCATAGAATGCCTCGGTTCTATGAAATCTATAGTATAATAGTAAATTCTTTGAAGAGATATGAGCATCTACAAATAACCCATCATTATATTGAGCTAACCTTCCATGTACAAAAACGAACCGATATATTATTGCAATATTTTCAAATTAGCTCCTTAGAAGCATGCTGAACAATTGACGTGCAGCCATCTTGGGGTGGTGCACTGCAAGCTTCATCATATTGACTTTAGTGAAATCTGCTTTGATAAAGTCCAAAAATTCTTGGACTGTCATATTCCGGAGAATTTCAATCTCCTTGTCCCATTCCTCGTCAGTCAACCCAAGCCAGTGCGTCTGCACCTTGAGTGCAGATTGTATCTTGGACTCTACCTTAGTCTTCCATGACCGTTCATATTCCAGCAAAGACTCCCTATCAGAGTTATGCGAAAGCGAGTCGGCTCCAACCTTCCCCGCAAGTCTTCCAAAATCGATGGCATAGCGTATGCCTTCCAGCACCAGCGGATTTGATTGGCCCGCCGAGTCGCCGACCATTATCAGACCATCAGCAATGCTATTACGCCTGATGCCTTCATTTGGTATAAATCCGTAATGCAGTTCTAAGGGTTGTATCTTACCATCTCCGATCGCATCAAGGGGTTTGAACCTTTTTTCAATTAGTTTGTGCAACTTTTCAAGGGGGTCAGCATTTGATTCTGGTCTGCCGATGCCCACTCCAATTCTCACCCTATTTGGTGAGAGAGGAAATACCCACCCATATCCTGCATCTGAATACTTTTGCCCTACCATAAGGACCCATGTAGTACTGTCTATATCGTCACAATAGCATTCATATTCTGCGCCTACTCCATAGCGCTTCCAGTTGCTGGCCACTCGAGCCTTGCGTCCAACAAATGTACTAAAGCCGCTTGCATCTATGACTAACGTTGAGCCCACAATTAACATTCCCTCTGGCGTGCTTGCCTTGACTCCTACCACTCTGTGGCCGTCTGTGATAACATCAGTGACATTGCTCTTTACCTTCAATTGGACGCCTTCTTTGGCTGCAAGAACGGCAAGATGCTGATACATAGCTCTAATATCAAGGACGCATGACTTGGAGATGTCTCCCGTGATAAGTACATCATTGGAAGGTGATACAAAGCGGTAATTCTGAATTGGGTTGTAAAGCTTGCTTGGTATGCCCAACCTCTCCATTTCAGAAATCCAAGTTACGCCGCTCGTCCTGACGTTGTGTGCGATAGACTGATCCTTTTCAAACAGTACTACTTTTGCTCCACTCTTTGCGGCAGCGTACGCAGCTGAAAGTCCTGCGGGTCCTCCACCAACTACTGCAATATCAAATTTTTCTTCTTTTTCTTCCATTGTTTTTTCTTACTCATCCTGTAGTAAAGGAGACGCCATCGAACCTCATATAGGGCAGTATGGAGCCATAAATCGCTTTTCGCTCTCTTGATATACCATTTAGTCGACGTAGCGCCTCAAAGACATTGCCAGCCACCATGACTTCCTTCACTGCATGCTTTATCGTGCCGTTCATAACCAGTCGGCCGCCTTTTACAACGCCTGAAAAATCACCGTTAACCGGATTTACGTTGCCTGAAAACCTGCTTATTATTATACCCTTATCTATTTCAGACACGAGTGTATCAACGCTTGATCTCATAGGCTTTACCAGAAAATTGGTTGTTGACACCGTTGGTGGCGAGCTTGTCGATCCACCTGCATTGCCTGTGCTCCTTACGCTATCTTTACTTGCTGTGTGAGTATTGTATAGAAACTTTTTGAGGATGCCGTTTTCTATTACAACATTTCGACGGTGGAAAACACCTTCTCTGTCAAAGCTTGACGCATTAAGTCCCTCCACGTTGGTTGCGTCATCTTCTACTGTCAACAGATCAGATGCTACCTGTTTGCCTATCTTTCCTGCAAAGTGGCTGGATTTTTTCTGCACAGCGTTCGAATTGATTGAATGCGCAACTACTTCTTCTATCATTTCATTTGCAGCCATGGGAGTTAGCAGCATTTCTCCCTTGAAGCTTTCCTCTATCTTGTGTGTACCAAGCGAATTGACTACTGTCTGTGCAAACTCGCTTGCAGTATTGCACACATCAATGTCTTTGATATAATGCGAGCCGCCAACCTGGTAGTCAAAGCTTGAGATTTCAGTGTCTTGTATTGCCATGCCCATTATCGACCACGAAAAGATGCTTGCCTTTTCTTTTAACTCTATTCCGTTAGAGTTTGCAAGTGCCTGAGTGGCCACCTGGGCACTAAAGTTGCCGCTGTCGACGCTTACTCTGTTGTCAAATGATTTGGCAGATTTGAGCATCTCAGCTGCCATCGTTGCAGCATCTAATGTCTGAAATGAGTCAGCATTTCTATCATATATACCGGGAAGTGGCTTTGACTTTGACTTTGACCTACCTGGAAGGATATTATGCCTGTCCTTTGGACTTGCTTGTGCAACCTTGATCGCCATAGCCGCGGCATCTCTTATCCTGCTTTTGGCTAGATTGTTGGTAGAGTAAAAGCCAATCGAGCCATCAAGCACGACCCTAAGACCTATAGAGCTTGTCCTCTGCGACTTGGCTTGTTTGACGTCGTTATTCTCTATAAAGACCTCTGATTCGTTGTTGATAGCGCCATAGGATTCTGCGTCGCTTGCTCCAAGAGCCTCAGCCTGCTTTACCGCGTATTGCAAAAGATCCTGAATCACTCTTGCAGTCCTCCAATCATTGCTGTGCATCTGATGTACGGCCCGCCACCGTCAACCTTGGCCGGTTGATACTTGCCACAGTAGCCAGTGCCGATATCATATTGAAATTCGTTACCTACCATGTTGACTGACTGGAGCACCTCAAATGCGTTGCCAGAGATGCTTGCGCCCCTGAGCAGCTCCTTGACCTCACCATTTTCTATCAAGTATACCTCTTCTGCACCAAACATGAATTCGCCATTTGCATCTGCCTGCCCGTTTCTGGCACCCTTGATAATATATCCGTGCTTGGTTTCCCTTATCATATCATTTAGCTTATCTTCGCCCGGCTCAACGTACGTGTTACGCATTCTGATGAGTGGCTCGTCGCTGTATTGGAAGGCCCGGGCATTGCCCGTTGAAGCTGTGCCAAATATCATGGCTGACTCGCGGTTATGCAAAAACGATTTTAGTATTCCCTTTTCAATTATTGCAGTCCGCCCCGCGGTCACGCCTTCATCATCGACTATTATCGTCCCACCGGCATTGCTTGCTATTTCCGACTTGCCGCTGTCCACCAGGGTGACAAGATCACTTGCTACTTTGCTCCCTATCTTGTCTTTTACCACTGAGCCTGACAGCACAAAGTCTGCCTCGACAGTATGACCGATTGCCTCATGGGATAGAAGCCCCACCATAGCAGGATCCAGAATCACTGTAGTCTTTTTGCCACTCACATGTCGAGCGTATAGCAGCTTCGCCGCTCTCCCAGATGCCGTACGTGCGTATTCTAAATGGCTCTTCTTTTTGAAAAGATTATCCCAGCCGCCAGTGATACCAACTCCCTCATGCGCTGTCGCACTCTGATTTGCCTTTCTTGCTATTGCTGTTACGCTGAACTCTGGCTTTGAATCATAAATCTCAATGTCGGCACCATCGCTGTTTACGATGGCCTTGGAATCGAGCGTATCACGGTATGTGCAAGAAGCAGTCTTGACTTCTCTGTTGCTCCGAGCCTCCTTTTCTGCTTCCTTTGTAACTTGCACTTTCTGCTCAATGCTAATCTCTGACAGATTATTATCACCGTTGGCTGCTGTCCTAAACGTCCCAGTAAGCATTTTTGATTCAATAAGTCCGTTGACTTTATTCTTCTTAGTGCGGGCAAGCATTCGTGCTGCCGATATTGCCTGGCTGAGGGATTCCTTTAAGGACTCACTCGAGATGTTGCTTGTGCTTGTAAAGCCCCAGCAGCCATCCACTAGAACTCTAATTCCACAGCCAGCGTTTTCCACCACCCTTATCCTTTCTAGTTCGCCGTTGGTAAAATTGACCTCACTTGACAGCCTTGACTGATAGCGTGCTTCGACATAAGTGGCTCCCCGTGAAGATGAAATTAATAACCTGAGGCTGTCAGCTACGTGTGCACCATCTCGCATCATTTTAATTTGGAGAGAGATACCTGGAGGTATATCTGTATCTTTTTCTTTGGTGATAGTTAAATTCAACCAACAAAAAATCTATGAATCATATCATAGAAGAACGTCATTATTCATTCAAACTCTCTGCAGTATAGGAAAAAACCATCATCACTGTAAATAACATATCAGATCCAAAAGGATTGGTTTTAATGGACGAGGGGGAGCCCTTGACTAGCAGTGTTGGCAGTACCCGCTACATAATATTTTCGGCATGTGGTTATGGCAATATCGGAGATGACGCTATTATGCTCGGAACAGCAAGATATCTAATTACAAGGCAGAATGCAACTGATTTATTCATTTTTTCACATTCTCCTAGGGAAACCCAGCAGTTATTAGAAAAGGCAGGATTGACTTCAGTAGCTAGACTACGGTGCGGGCGTTTTAAGAGTTTGCTAAAGGCTTTGTCCTCAACAACTAGAAGAAAAAGAATTATGATAGGTGGCGGCACTCTCATAACTAATCGCACTTTCTTCACTTTGTATTATTTAATTCCGGCTTTTCTGTTCAAGCTATTCTTCTCCACATCATCGGATGTCTATTTCTTTGGAGTGGCAGCTGAAGAAAGGATAAAGCAGCCATTATTGAAGTTCATGTTATCATTAGTTCTTCGACATTCTATAAAAAAGGCACTCGTGAGAGATAATTTCACAGAAGCAGTATTGAAACATTTTGCAAATAGTACTAGCACAAAGGTTACGACAATTGGTGATCCTGCACTTTTCCTTAAAGAATGGGAGAATGGTAGTGGGGATAATAAAAGGAAGGATGAGGGCAATAGCACTCTGCTTAACCATACTGCAAAAATCTTTGTTAGTGCTAGGGATCTCGATTTATGTTCGTCAGATTATCATGCAAGATGTTTTGCTAATATATTTGATGAACTTGTTGAAGTTATATACCAACAAACTGGAACGACAATTGTTATCAATTTTGTTCCTTTCTGTGTACACAAGAAATCACCATTAGAAAGAGATGACTTGTTTGGAGAAAAGATAAAGAGTCTAATGAAGTATTTTGAGTACTTCCAAATTGACAAAATGAATAATCCGATTGAGATCATGCAAAAGTTCAATGAGGCAGACTTCTGCATGTGTATGAGGCTTCATTCTTTGA
>JALYGW010000049.1 GCA_030776915.1 Thermoproteota archaeon | reverse complement strand
GCTCACACAGGCTCTCAATATCACATCATCACTCAATGGAACTGATATGACCAATTCGGAATCGGAGATTTATATCGAGTTTGGTAAGAGGCCTAAGCATATTGTCAATACGCCAAGGATCGGCATTACTCGAGCAGTGGACAAGGAGTGGCGTTTTGTCGACCCATCGAGCCCCTTTATATCACGCAAATTTCAGACCAAAGTGTCATAATCATCATCATCATTATTATTATGACTAATGACGATGAGTTAAGCTCTATCAATAGTTTTTATTATCAAATGAATGTCACATTGGATACAAAACCAAAGAATATACTCCATCTTATCTTGCAAAGGACGACATCAAGCTTAGAGCCAAATTCTAGATGCGGATGTATCAAAAAAATATACTACGATTTACTTAAAAGCTAATAGCTGCGACCCCTATAGAAGGGTTGGAATACAGCTAGTGTGACACGGCCTCTATAGAGACTTCGTATTCTTTTTCAATTGCATTCATTAATTTTTTACCTGTTATTTTACCTCTTGACTTTGTGATAGCCACAATTGAAGCGCCGCCTGCACCGACGCCTTCTTTTACGAACCCCTTTGCAAATGCCTGCAGGCCTGGCTTGCTCGATTCGCCTAGATGAAGATCGCAAGATAAAATTGGAACTCGCTCCGAAGCCATCCTTACAAGGCCAGACAGATCTGATGACGGATCTTTTGTGACATATGTTGTAGTGCCAATATAAAGACCGTTTAGCGGCATGCCAAGGCGCTTCAATATTGCTACGAGTGCAGACATCTGAGTGCCTCCGGCAAGCATAATCTTGCCACTTGCAGACAGCACACCGCTTGCAATGCCTGCTACAGAAGGCATCATTGGATCTCCAAAAGTCGATATAGCTTCAAAAGGCGAGCTGATCCTTTCAATCCCATCAGCAATCACTCTATCTATTGCAGAATCTACTACCTTGTTTTTCAGAGTGTGCGGATTTTCCGGCATACTGCTGCTTACCTTAAACCTTGCATCAATGCCAAGCGCTCTCAGCACTGCAAGTGCAGTTGTAGTGCCTCCAGGAATGCTCTCGCCAACTACTATTAGATCTGACATGATGGCCAGTTGTTTTCCAAGCAGCTCACCATACTCAAATGCACGCTTGACGCTTAAGATGTCCATAGCATTTTCATTTATGATGTTCCTACCCGGTTCAACTCCAAACGATATGTATGGTATTGAGGGCTTGACCTTTGCTCCTGCATCAACTACCAGAAGTGGGATCCTTGCCAATTGTAATGCAGTTCGTGTAATTAGTGCCGGCGTAGGCTTGCCATCAGGTGTAGCAGGTACAACGTCAATGCAGCTGCAGCGTCCATAATAGAGAAATTCCGCGTCTGCCGGCGATGTATATTTCACTAGTTCGGCGTTTGCCCCTGCTACCGTAAGCCCCGAAATCTCGCTTGTGGCAGTGTACGAGATCACACACACAAAAATAGGAGTTTTCGTAGCAAAACTTTTGACTGCAAGTCTGTCAGACGCTGTTATATCGAGCATCTATTCACTACCGGTCATAAGCTTCAAGAATTCTTGTTTTGATCTAGGCTGTAGCACGGAGTTGGTTTTCTTTTCATGCCCTATCGTAGATATAGAAGTCAGACCATAGTTGTGGCCGGGATACAGGATGAGGTTTTCGTCCAGTTTTGCCAGCCTATTAAATAGGCTATCGTACATCTCTTTTGCGTCACTTCCTGGAAGATCCACTCTACCGCAGTTGCCCACAAAGAGTGTGTCGCCAGTAAAAATGAATTGATCATCAAGTAGGAGGCAGATGCTGTCCTTGGAGTGACCTGGTGTGTACAAAACCCGTAGCCTGATGCTCCCTATTTCGATCGTATCCCCATCAGATACTGCAATATCTTTTTCCAGCTGCGAGTTTTTGTGCTGCACTATCTTGGCACCGGTTAGCTCTGCCATCTGCTCGTTTCCAATCACATGATCAAAATGAGTATGAGTATTGATGATATACTTGGCCCGCCAGTTGTTCTTTTTTAGTGTCTGGAATATTTTATCCAAGTCCCATGAAGGATCAATGACTACAGCTTCGCCATTTTCCTCATCAGCTACTATGTAGGTAAAATTGGCCATCGGACCTACTGCGATCTGCAATACTGCGGGCTTCATACGATCCCCTTTTCAGCCTCCGGTGGTATCCCTATCCATTCCACATATATAGGACCTGTGTATTTCCTCTTATTCTTCTTCTTATCTGCAAGTCCAACCTTTATTCGATGAAAGGTAATAGTGGCATCTGCCATAATGCATTTTTTATGGATCTGCCCAGTGTTTGGGTCAAATCCTGAAGGAACATCGACTGCCAAAACATAAGCCTTAGATTTGTTTATTGCATCTATTGCAGACGCATAGGGCTGCCTTATTTCGTCCTTAATACCTGTGCCAAATATGCCGTCCAAGATAATGTTAGCGTTGGCGATTCGGCTCTTTATCTCGCTGGTTAACTCCTTGCCAAATAATAATTCAATTGAATCCATTTTTTCGATTATGGTCCAGTTAAGCCTTGCCTCTTCGCTTCTTAAATCAGAAGGGCTCCCAAGTAAAATGACCACGACTTTGGCTCCATACCCAGCAAGGTGACGCGATGCGACGAACCCATCGCCGCCGTTGTTGCCTGTGCCGCACATCGCAACTATTCTCTTGTTCTTCAAGGTCTTGAACTTTCGGACAACAAGATCCGCTACTCCGTGGCCAGCGTTCTCCATCATGAGAAAACGTCGCATTCCAAAAATAGAATGGCCGTTTTGTTCGATTGCATACATCTGATCTGAAGTAATTGGCTTCAACAACACATATGACCGTCTATTCAGACAAACATAAAACTATTTAACAAAATTTGGACATCTTGATAAGAGAAGCCTCTTCAGTCCATTGTAAACTCTCTTGAACCGAAGACCCTAACTTTCTTGTTGTAGTTTAATTCTTTTCTTCTCATAAGACAACAGTTTTTCAAACAATGTTGATCAACATTCGTTTTATCTCTGAGAGAGAGAGAGAGAGAGAGAGAGGGTGGGGGAGAATAAACATCGTATATATTGGTTGGTCTTGATTGCACCACCACTGTTTTTGCAGCCTCAAATAATATTGCAACAACCAACAATATCTGTTCTACTTGAATTTTTCATGATATCAGATCCAAATAGCCAACTTAACATAAGATCTTGAGACATCAGGTTAAATCCTCTCTATTTAGTATGCTTCCCGAGCAGTTCCTTGAGGTCACTACTCATATTAGCTACCTCGCCAAGCGTCAGCTGTCTCGGATCTTCATTCCGCATCCACGTGATGTAGCCATCAGCGTCAATAACTATTGCCCCAGACCTTTCCAAGTACTGCGCTATAACGTTTATCTGGATTGGCGTTAGGGATGGAAGCATCCTACGAACGTCTCTTAGCTTCGGATAGCCCTCAAAATCCCTAATCGCTTGCAAAAAAGCGTTGATGTCATCCTCTGAAACTTCATTTGCTGGTCTTGCCTTTCTGGAGGATTTTCTGGGTTTGATAGAAAATGTATATCGCCTTGCCCTAAAACTTTTTCTTCTTATAGAGTTGGAAAGGCAAGAGTAGATTTTTCGAGCCCTAATATTGGAACATACAGTGACTGTGCATCAGTTCCTATGCCATCTACGAATGCGAATTCTCCAGAAAGCCTTTTTAGCTGAATGAACTTTTTGGTCGGCTTTTCATTCTCAACAACATAGTGAATAGTCACGCCTCCAACTGCACCTGTCTGAATAAAAAGGACATGCTTGCTGTTGTGGTGAATATAATAGAGCATGGGAATGACTCCAAGCATCGACTGAGCGGAATAGATTATCACCTTGAGCATGCCTTCTAGGTTCTGGTATTTTAGATACACAATTTCGTTTTGAGACATGGCATTAACATAAATCTCACACCATATCTTCTTTTTGATTATCTCAAATTAGTTTTGTGCTCGCTGCAACATGATGTATTCTTTGAGGGTGGGATAACCTATAGAGCGCCTGCATACCAGGAGCATAGCTATACAGGCGAACCCGACCTTGGAGAACCGGTTTGTGCAGCAAAGTCATTCTAGAATGTATAGGCTCAATGCTTAAAGTGGGTTTGCTGGCTTGGTTAGAATTCTCATACAATTCTTTTATGTATACAATAGAGATTGTGGTATGTACAAGTTTCTTCCAAGGTTGCGACATTCATGCAGACCTGACAAGACAAGACAAGCACTCTGGACGCTTTAGAAAACAAATACATCCTTTAGGAGCTGCAGAGATGTCTGCAAGTAGGAGGTTGTTCTACTTATTCATCTTGCCAACATTGTTAGCATCAAGGTCACTTCAATATGTTATGCATGAATCAAGAGCTGAGTGCTCCATTCTTTCGATCAGTCTTGAAGGTCACCATGTCTAACATAATCTAGGAGGCCACAGGACCGTGCAATGCCCTCTCAAGTCATGGTGGCGGCGGGCATTGCATGTATACAAGAATTTTTCGACGGCAGAATTCAACAGATCATGACCCATATGTTTCTAAATTCTGAAGTGAGTAATTTCTGTTTTGTACTTTTTTTTGTTGGCAGACTTTTTGCAATCATCAGTTGCAGAGAGAATAGGTAATTTTTAGTTTCCCATAGCTACCTTGACTGTTCGCACAAGGGTCTTGACATCAACCGGCTTTCTGAGGAAGTCATTTATTTTGACTCCTGGCATTGAAAATTCAAAGTCACTCACTTCAAATGCCGACATGAAGACTACTTTTGCATCTGGCTTAATAACTTTAATATTTGCAGCAAACTCAAAGCCGCTCATCCGCGGCATCCTGATATCTGTTATTACCAAGCCATAATCTGCGGAGTTTACCTTAAAATGTTCAAGAGCAAGCAAAGGATCAGTAAAACCAAAGACGGTATAGCCCTGCCTACTCAATGCCTGTTTGAAGATCAACACTATATCCAGCTCGTCATCAACCACCAGTATAGAATGAGCAGAAGACACTAGGCTATAGTCACCTCGCTTTGATGTGATGCACTTCACTATTAGCGAAATGGTGCGACGACATTAAACCATAGTTGAGAACAAGATACGAGCTTATATTGTCTGCGAAGAAATATTCTATAGAACGTATGTCTAGATCTGGGCATGTTATAAAAAAGGTTAGCATGGTGCTGCTTGCCAGGAGATACAAAGCATGACAGACTGGCAAATTAATAACTATATCTAGAAAGCAGTTCATCAACTGATGGAATTGTCACTAATATCAATATTTTCGAAAAATTTCGATTGGGGATTTTGAAGAAGCAGAGATGTTATGATGTTGGAAGAGGACTATAAAAGATGACTTCTTATTCTCTTGAGATGCACGAACCATCAGCTGTCATGACAAACCTAAATATTTGATCGACTTCTGAGTTTTCAAAAATTTCAGAGTCGTGAGTTATTATTATCAGTTGGGCCAATGGCCCGACACCTTCTCTGAATGCCTCCGATAGTATTCTGACAAGCCCTCTCCTCCTATCTTCGTCAAGATGTGCAGTTGGCTCATCTAAAATAATGAAATCAAGCTTGTTTGAACCCATCATATAGGCAATACTAAGACGAAGTGCAAGGGCTACGGCCACCTTTTCGCCTCCGGAAAGTGAGTCTATATCAATTTCACCCTGCCTGCCGTAACATGTTACCGCTACTTCTCGTGCCCCTTCTGTAAGTTCGATCCTCGAAATGCCAATGTTAAAGAGCGAGGCATATTCTGACGCTTTCTGCGATATAACGCCGAGTGCCCACGAGCGAAGGCTAATGCCCACCATCCCATCCCTATTGAATATCATCGAGCGTATCCTTTCCAGCATTTTGGAGAATTCAGATGCCTGTCTTAACTGCTCCATTGCATGCTTGGCAGAATCTATTGCTGCCTGGGCGTCAGTTATTACACGTCTGTACTCACCAGTTTTGACACTTGCAGTCTGCAATTCTTGTATCAGCCTTGTCCTCTCTAGCTTCGCATCTGTGTATTGCTGGAGGCTCAAGCCACTCATCTGCCCCCGCAATGCATCAATTTCTTCAGCAAGTGTCCTTGAGACACCATCTATTACCAGTCTAAAAGGATCATCTCCTACGTAGGTTATTTGCAGAGGAAGGTTGGCCAGATACTTTTTCTTGCTATTGAGATCGTCTTCAATCTTGACCAAGTCGTTTTCAGAGCTTATAGAATTGTTTGACAGGAACTTTTCTGCTGTCACTATCTTTTTATCCTGCTCTGCTAGCTGTTGCTCTTCTTTCTTGAGCTCAACCTTGGCTACTTGCAGTTTGTATTTTTCTTCCGATCTGCGCCTGATCTCCAGCTGAATATGGTCTACGTTAAACATTTCATTAACCTTTGTAACAGGAGAGTTGCAAACGGGGCATTTGCCATCCGCTATATGCAGTTTGCCGGCACACTCTAGAAAGCCAAGTAGCTTACCCATCATTCCCTCATTTTCCTCCAGCTTTGAATGGATCTCCTCTGATTCAGCTTTTATCATCTTGAGCCGTATCTGCACTTCTTCTTTGGTTTTCAGCACATCGAGCAAGTTCTTTGCTTCCATAACTATTCTTTCCATTCGTTCTACTTCTGTGCTAAGGTGGCTGCGTCTTTCAATGACATGTCGCATGAGCAACTTTTCGCAATTCTGAAGCTCCTGTGCCTTTTGGATGACTGGCTCCAACCTCTCGATTTCCTTGTCAAGCTGACCTATTTTTTCCTCAAGCAGCCTTCTTTCATCTTCAAACTCTTTCAAAAGCAATGATCCCTCCTTTAGCTCCTTCTCCTTTTCCTCTAGCAGTCTTTCCACCTTTGGAACTTCCTCGTCAGTGTAGCCTATTTCATCACGCAGCCTTTCGCGGAAGCCTACGATGACGTTGCGCATCGTTTCATAGGCTGAGTCGAGTCTGTCAATGCCAATCAGGCCATTTAGCAATTCCTTAAAGTCTTTTGGTTGCGCTTCTACTATCCTGACCAGCTCGCCCTGCTGCACTATCCCAGCAACACGCAGCTTTTCATAGTTGAGCCCAAGCACCCGTGCTATTTCCACACTCATTGATTCGCCAAACTGTCTGCGCTCTCCGCCGACAATTGGCTTATTTACTATCTTGTCACCATCTGATACAAGTACAAGCTGAGAAAATGACTGGAGGCCGGAGCCGTTGAGTGCCCTTATCGCCTGGAACTCTTTAGAGTTGAGAGCAAAGCGCGTCTGTGCCATAGCATGGTTGGCGCCTCTTCTTACAAGATTCTTGTTTGACTTTCTTGTTTGCTTGCCAAAGAGAGAAAACGTCACTGCGTCAATGATTGAAGACTTGCCGGAGCCGTTATGCCCTAGAAATATCGTTATGCCCTTGCAAAATTCTATCTTGGTGTCTTTGTGTGCAATGAAATTCTTCAGCTGAATATCCTTTATCATTTAACATTATGGCCTCCAAATTTGTTTAACTTGTACGCCTGCCAGAGTATTTCCAGAACCGACTTGTCATCCTTCTCAGCTGCCAGTGGCAATACTTCGCCGATCGTAAACTTGGCAAGCTCGTCTGACCCAAGCGCTTCTGTCGACAGCCGATAGAGCTCACTATCAATATCTGCAGGCTTGGAATCATACACAGTAGTAGCAAGATGATCTTCTAGCGGCTGCCAAATGTAGTGAAGACAGGAGTCATTGAGCTTTTTCAAGTGTTCAGCTATAACCTTAGAGTCAATGTTGCTCCCAGCTATCTCTATTCTTACAACAGGCTTTTTGTCATATGCTGTTGCCTTCTTGATTATTTGCTCGGCCTCATTTGCAATGTCTTTGTAGTCTATTCTGGCAGAGAATTGCTGACGTCTGCTTTCAAGTCCTACCCATTGTGTTGATGGCTCCTCGCCAGACATGTCGGTTATGATGAAGCCCTTGTCTGCCTCCTTGATCCCCTCGCTTGGAGTCAGGTCAATTGAGCCAGGATAAGCAAGTGGCCCGCCAAGGAAATCAAACCTCTTTTCAAGGTGGTCATGATAGTGACCCAGTGCGTAGTAGTTAAACCCTGCAGGAAGATCGGCTGAATTGAGCTCACCTGCAAACTTGTTGAAGTCAGCCAGCCCCTGATGCAGCACAAGCACCTTATTGCCATCGTGTTGCTTTGCAAGTTGTTCTGCATGACGCATCTTTTCGATTAGTGAATCAATACTACTGCGCCGCTCCTTGTCTGCCCCAAACAATACACAATTTTCAATTTTGAAAGGTTCATCACATCGGAGCTTCTTTGCAAGTCCAAGGTTGCTGTAAATGTGAACAAATGGCACATCGCGAAGTCGGCTGATGTCATGTTCGCCCAGCACAAAGACTACTGAGATCTGCTTTTCCTTCAGCTTTTTCAGTATGTTGCCAAGTGTGATTATCGCCTTGCCGCACGGCCGAGGATTGTGAAATAGATCGCCGGCTAAAATGACAAGCCTTACCCTCTCCTTTATTGACACATCTATTGCCTCATGAAAAGCTTGGTAGACATCTTCCTCTCTTTCCTCTAGGTTGAATTGTGAATATCCAAGGTGGAGGTCAGAGATGTGTGACATCAACATTTGTATTCTGTAGGATCATCAACTGCTAATCCTGTATATAGCCTGATGGAATGTATGACTCCGATGATTCTTTGGCGACCTGTTGCTTCAATGCTGCCAGCTGGCTCCATTGTTCTACAGCCTTCTGGTCGCCGCCTATCTTTCGCTCTTTGACTTCGTCCACCTTAACAAACGTCGGTAGGTTGACCCACTGACCTGCGAATATGGCCTCGCCTGGGTTTAATGATGTCAGCTGATCAATAAGATCCCGGCTAAGTGCTTCGCTTGCTGCAGAAACATGCATCTGGTCGTCCTGCTGGATCATGCGCATTACTGCAAGCGAGCCCATCTGACTCAAGATATTGGCATCGATTCCTCTTGGGCGCTGTGACACTATGACTAGTCCAAGCCCAAATTTCCTCCCTTCACGCGCAACCTTAGAAGCGAAATATTTTGTATCTGTGTCTTCATCCTTTGGTATAAATACGTGCGCCTCCTCTATTGCCACAAGTATCGGGGCTGGAAACCGCGGCTGCGACTTAGCGGCACCACCCTTCTTTTGCCGCGTTGCCTTTTTCCTATCGTCCAGCAGCTCTTCAAGGTAGAATGACACAGCAATGTTAGCCTGTCGCTCAGTAAGTTCTACCAGATTGATAACGTTTATCTTGTAGTTCTTGAGTAGCGCCAATGGATCTGTCATACTAGGATCCAAGATGGTATGAAACTTGCGCCTTGCATCATCGATCTTGTCAACGACCTTGGCCGCTGCTTCGCGATACGACTTGTCGGCACCAACTTCTGAGGCAGCGTTGATGAGCGCATCCCAAAAGTCCTCTCCCTTACGCTGCTTGACCTCTTCGGTGAACGCTATCCTAAGCACATGCATCTGGTTTGAAGCATTTTCCTGAATCTCAATGACCTCTGCGAGCTTGTCTGCCGACAAAAGCCGCGGGTTTATCCTTCCGTCCAGTAGGTTGATGTTGTTAGACCCCATGTCAAGCGTAGAATAGTCATCGTGGTAGTCAAAAATCACCATTGTGCCGCTTATTCTGGCGATTTCTTTAGACAAAAGCGAGACTAGATTGCTCTTGCCCATGCCAGTCATGGCAAGCACTGCAAGATGACGCGATACGACTTTGTTGACATCCACTCGAGCACCTACTGCAGTATTGCGTAGAAGCGTACCTATCATTACCCACTGCTGTCCAGAGGGTGCAAAAATGGCAGCAAGGTCTTTAACCGATGCTTCGTACACTTCGGTGCCAGGCTCGGGAGGCAGTGCAGGCAGTATTGCCTTGCACTTTTTCAATTCAGCCACATACCCAAGAATGCGTACGTGCCCCTTGTAACTTTTATCTCGGCGGTTCTCGGCGGCAACCTGTTTGCTCTCAAATGCCTCTTCGTAGTTGCGAATACTGCTGCCTAGTGCATCACTGCTAATGGACGACTTTTCAACAAGCCCAAGCACCTTGTCTTCACCATAGTTGAGAATAACGTATTCGCCGATGCTAACAGGCCTTCTTGATTCAAATGTCACCTGATCCGGTTTGGTGACACCGATCAGGATGCCTAGTTCTTCTTCATTCATTTAGAGCATCCCTTGCCC
>JALYGW010000048.1 GCA_030776915.1 Thermoproteota archaeon | reverse complement strand
GAGTTATCAGACATGATTTTAAATATCCTGGAGAAAAAGGTTTCCTCTGTGATTGCTCAGGACAGAAAATATTCAGAGTTTATCGACAAGCAGGCTAGAAAAGAGATCGATCCTTATGTGGCTGCTGAAGAACTGGCTGGGACCCTTTTTAGGTGATAACAAAGATGGCTAGCGAGACTTTCAAGACCGATTCAAATATACCGGTTAAGCGGGTTTTTACAAACAATGATTTGAAAAATTATGATGGCCTTGTTGAAGAAGAACCTGGCAGGTACCCATATACTCGTGGCCTATATCCAGACATGTACCGCGAGCGACCTTGGACTATGCGCCAGTACAGTGGCTTTGGTAGTGCAGAAGAAACAAACAAGCGCTTCAAGTTCTTGCTAGACCATGGTCAGACAGGTCTTTCACTTGCATTTGACCTTCCTACTCAAACTGGCAGGGATTCAGATGATCCACAGGCAGAGGGTGAGATTGGGAGGACAGGTGTGTCCATCAGCTCGATAAAAGATATGATGACCTGTTTTGACAGCATACCACTTGACAAGGTTAGCACTTCGATGACCATCAACTCAACTGCATCTACGCTTTTGTCACTTTACATCACTGTTGCCGAGAAGCAGGGAGTGTCGCCGGACCAGTTGCGTGGCACAACCCAGAACGATATTTTGAAGGAATACATCGCACGAAATACCTACATTTATCCGCCCAAGCCATCGATGCGCCTGATAGGAGATATGATCGAATATTGTTCCAAAAAAGTTCCACAATGGTACCCGATCAGCATTTCTGGCTATCACATGAGAGAAGCCGGCTGTAACGCTGTGCAAGAACTGGCCTTCACCTTTGCAAACGCAATCGAATACATTAATACTTGTACAAGCAGAGCAGGACTGAATGTTGATGACTTTGCTCCACGACTTTCGTTCTTTTTCTGCTGCACTATGGAATTCTGTGAGGAAATTGCCAAGTTCAGAGCGGCTCGGCGGATCTACGCCAAAATAATGAAGGAGAAGTTTCATGCAACAAATCCTAAATCGCAGCACCTCCGCTTCCACGTTCAGACATCTGGCGAATCACTGACTGCCCAGCAAGTTGACAATAACATCGTCAGGGTCGCGACCGAAGCACTTGCTGCAGTACTTGGTGGATGTCAATCATTGCATACCAATTCACGTGATGAAGCACTTGCACTTCCAACTGAAGAATCAGTCAAGATCGCACTCAGAACTCAGCAGATAATTGCGACTGAGACAGGCGTTAGCAAAACCGTGGATCCGATGGGTGGCTCATACTACATTGAATACCTTACAGCCAAGATAGAGGAAGAGGTTAACGAGTATCTCAAAAAGATAGAAATGATGGGTGGTGCCCTAGTCGCGGTCGAGAAGGGTTTCTTCCAAGAAGAGATCAGGAATAACGCATACCAATTGAAGAAAGAAATTGATGAAAACAAGCGTATTATCGTAGGCGTCAATAAATATCAAGACGAGCATAATGTTGAGCCGAAGATCAACAGAATAGATCCATTGCTGGAGCAAAAACAATTAGCAACTATCAAGGAATTCAAGAGCAATCGTGACAAGTCAAAGGTTGACCAAGCGCTATCACAACTGCAAAAAGCAGCTGAAAAGGATGACAATAACTTAATGCCGCATATCATCAATGCAGTTAAGAGCTACAGTACACTTGGCGAAATTAGTAGCACTTTACGAGATGTGTTTGGAAGATACGAACCCAAGATATCTTTCTAGAGTGTAAGAAGAACTATAGAGAGAGTGCAAGAACCGAGCTGGTGATAGTGGTGGTGCCAGCTACGGCTCTGCCAGCTAAAGGAGCAGTTTAGGTTTTGCTTGTGCAGTTGCCATTTTCATTAATATGCCAAACCCGCGGCATTATGTTGGCAAAACATTCTGAAAGTGACTGTGTCTTGAGATATGATCTGCTTTTTGAATATCGAATTTATTTCTAAATGCCTATTCATATATGCGTGTAATGCATCAGCGATAAGTTACGAGGGGCTTGATTCGATTCGACCCTTCTTCGCCCAATGCAAATATCAACATCTGTGAATCAACTGCTTAGTAGAGGCGCACGCCTGTCGTCGTGTTGAAAAGACATCCTTCAACTGATGAAGATAATCGATACAAATAACGTAGTGATTGGTCAAGAGATAGATATGCATATGCCAATAGAAAGTCTGTAGAAATAACCTATTTAACTGAATTCCGCAAAGGCTATCTAATGCAGGAGAATAGAGATTTAGACTCCAAAAAACAAGAAGAATTCTTATGGGTTGCCACTTTCCTACCGCTAAAGAGTTGGAAATATATGATTCCTTTTCAGTTGATGACCTCAAAAGTACTGAAGCAAGTAAAAGAAACCAAAGGCGTAATGAATTATGCTGTCAAGGCTGATTTTTCCAAAAAAGCACTTCTGGACGCTATCTATTTGGAAAGATCAAGATTCTCTTAGGCACTTTGTTATGGCAGAGCCCCATGCAACTGCTATTAAGAAGTTCACTGAATGGGCTGGAGAGGGCTCTGCATTTGTGGAATGGACTAGCTCAAGTAATTCAATTGATTGGGCAGAAGCTCTCGAACAGCTTAAGAATCCCACCTTTTACTACAAGAATCAAAAATAATCCCCTGCAATATTTATGATTTATAGATTATACTTTTACGAATTGTTTTAAACCAGCTTTGGACCATTAAGTCACTTTACATGAGTGGATATAACACAAATTGAAAGCAATAACCATGATATCATATTAATTGGCAAACGTACGGCTTTACTAGCCTAACATCCATTTATTTTACTCTTAGTAACACCCAATCCCGCTTTCTTAGTAGGAGTTTCTCCCTTAAAAACCAAAGCTAGACTACCACATAATACTGTAGCGGGGTTACCTGAACTTCTGGGATTAGATTAAATAAACTCTAGATGACTCTACTATCAAATGAGACTCGACCATATAGCTATTGCAGTTAATAATGTGCAGCAGGCACTAACTGACTATCAAAAAATACTCAATGTTGACGAGCTGAAAATAGAGGAAGTGCCCAATGAAAAGGTCAGGGTCGCGATGCTAATGCTCGAAGATACTAGAATAGAATTAATGGAGCCAATGGCTCCCGACAGTCCAATTTCAAAGTTCCTACAAGAACGTGGTGAAGGCATACACCATATAGCAATCACTGCGGACAACATCGAAAAGGATGTTGCAAGGGCATCTGAGAAGGGTATGAAAATGCTTGGCGATTTGCGTACAGGCTCGTACGGCCGCAAGATCACATTTATACATCCTAAATCACTTCACGGTGTCCTGACAGAGTTCTGTGAGGCGCCACCACCGTCAAAAGACGCCACGGAAGAATAACAATAATAATTATAAGAGCAAAACCGGGATTTTGTCTTGTATTGCAAGATTGCGAACAGCTTATCAAGCTGCTGACAGAAAGTGTTGAGAGAAATCACGCCGATGCACTGCTGCTCTCAGGAGGGCTTGACAGCAGCATTTTGGCAAGTATACTGCGGCCACAATACTCACTTGCGGTAGGGTTTGGAGGAGCTGCTCCTGATCTTGTCTATGCAAGGCAGGTTGCAGAAAGATACAGCAAACACCATGTGGAGGTTGTTTTTGGACAGAACAAAATGGCAGAGCTGGTCGAGCAGGTTATACAAATTTTTGAAACATTTGATCCGATAGAGATCAGGAATTCTGCCGTAGCACTTGCCGGCATCGAGTGGGCAAAAAGCGATGGCTATTCTAGTGTAATGACCGGTGATGGCAGCGACGAGCTGTTTGCGGGCTACAATTACTTTTCTCGCTATTATTCTGACATGCAAAGATTTGATTCAGAGCTGCAACGACTATGGCAGATCATGCATTTTTCTTCAAGAAAATTAGGTGAACATGTCGGCATCGAGGTAAAAACTCCTTTTCTTGATGAGAAGTTTGCGTTGTTTGCAAAATTGATCAGTGTGAATGACAAAGCGGGCGAACACGATGGTAAAAAGTGGGGCAAGTTCATTCTGAGAAAATGCTTTGAGCCAGCACTGGGCTCACTGGTATGGAGACCCAAGCTTGCTCAGGAGCAAGGAGCTGCCACTGATCGTTACCAGCAGAATATTGAAGAAATGATCGACAACTTGACTTTTGCAAACAAGAAAAGAATAGCTCAGGAGCAGGAGAACGTCAGAATAAGAAGTAAGGAGCATCTACACTACTATGCCATTTTCAGAAGCTATTTTCCTCCACCAAAAGAAGAAGAAGATGATGATGATCATACTTGCAGATTGCGCTGCTCAGATTGTCGAGGATGTATTGCGCCTGATGCTAGGTTTTGCAGAAAGTGCGGTGCTTTTCCTGTTGTGCCGCTTTCACTTTGAATACTTACGGGGCTTTTTTGTAAAGATCCTCTTGCAGCCCTCGCAGCAAAAGTAGTAAAGCTTGCCATGATGCTCATGGCTAATTGCAAGTTCCTGATGCATTTCAATTCCGCAGACAGGATCAACAACAGGCATCAGCACTATGCAAAGAACCTGCGTATTTATTGTTTACCAAAAGCAATAATTGACACTTTATTTTTATACAAGGTAAATCTAATATCTACGCTAAGTATTTTTGGATAGCACCTGAAAATCTCTTACTTTTGGAAAGCAAAAAAATAGAAAAAAGCGGGCGTCTGGTTGCCCAGACATCGTCGAAATCCGAGTTTATGGAATAGACCTGCTGTACAGCTTTCCTTCAAGCGCTAGCTTGTACATTTCGGCCACGTATGGGTTCTTGGCTGGTGTTTCTGCACCCAGTTCGACCATTCTGGCGTATACTCTGACTACATAAGCCAGAGCACCCATGAATGCCACGACGACACCCATGTTAAACATCCAGTGGTTGGGAACTGCAAAGATTTCTTCAACGAACCAGAAGTGCCATAGATCATTGATACCGATCGTGAACATTGTGGCTAGGTAGCCTAAGATGGTTATTTTTAGACCGGTGTTCATTGAATTGCCTGGTCCCCTAAGGATTGGTACTCTTCTGTCGTAGATTGCGACAAAGCCCCAACCTAATGGGAGTGCTACGAAGTGGCTGTATAGCCACCAGTGAGCAGGCGTGAATGCGCTATCTCTGATTGCCGTCTGGTGCAGTGAGCCATCGACAAAGTTGTCGACCTCTACTGAGGCTGCAATTGAACCCAGCATGATGATCATGATGTAGATCTTCTTTAGTCTCTGGATTTCGACTTCTTTTGGTATCAGTGCTGGCATCTGAGCCATAACAATTTACTTCCAGATCTCATATTTAAACCTGCATTTGAATAAATTATAAATTATGATATAAAAGATAATCTTCTGCTACTATTAAGCGTAAGATCTTCTATGATTGAGGAGGAAAGAATATAAAATTCACCGGGTCCAGAAGATAGACACTAATGCTAATCATTAATGATAATCTGTCAAATTTGATACGGCGGCAGCTCAGTCAAATACCTTCTCTTCATAGTCTCAGTTTAACTCTGAATCTTCACTGCTGCCATCCATCTATAGGACCTTCTCTTTAATTAATTCTTATGAGCGTCGAAATAGGATGAAACTGGATGAAAAACACTAAGCACGAGTTCATGTCTGTTATCTTTAAGAGAATGGCCTATAGTCCTCGACAAGCTGTGACAGCGGGAAGCGCTTCTTGCCCACTATTTTTATGTCAACGCGGGGTTTTTTCTCAGTTCCAACTTCAATTATGTTATAACAGTTTTCAAAGAATCCTCGGAATCTGATTGAAGATGAAGTGCCAGCATATGCTATCGCCAGCCGTCCGAGATTCCACATCCAAGGCCTGTGCTTGTGACCGCAAAGCACTAGGTCAACTCCTGATTGCAGAAATGTGCGAAGTGTATCACCAGCGTCAAGAATGATAATCTTGTCAGTGCCAGTATCCGGTATCCCTATCAAATGATGATGCATCGCTACTATTTTGGGCTTAGTCTCTGGATATTTGCTCAGCGTCTTTTCCATCCAGAGGTTCTGGCGGTAGCCTACCTCTCCCTCGTCTCTATCCGGCCTAGCCGTGCCCACAGTGAAGATAAGAACATCATCAAATTCATAGATCTGCTTTGTGGGAAAGAACTTCTTGAATAGTAAATATCCAGTATGACGATAATCATGGTTACCAGCGATCACGATCATGTTTGGGCAGACAAAGCGCTCAAGCTCCTTCCTTGCCTTTTCGAATTGAATCAGCAACCCGTCATCTGTCAAGTCGCCAGTCACGATTATTGCATCTGGCTTGAGCTTATTGACCTCTTCAACTACTTTGTCAAAGACGCTCTGCACGAAAAGGCCGCCAATGTGTATATCGGATAGCTGAACTATTTGCAAATTATTGTTATTATTATTGTGCTAGCTTGATGCCATATATACATATAACATATACACAAAGCAATACTATTATTAATGCCATACCTAGCTTGTTCTCTTAGAGTCATCTCAGTTGCCAAAGCGCAGGATAAAGGAGGAAAAGCCAAAGAGAAAGGTGGGCAAGAAAGAGCTGCTGATACCGGTTATTGCTATGGGGGCAACAACACTTATTGCAGTTGTAATCATACCTAGCTTTGCGCCACCGCCCCCTCCGACTCAGGTGTGCCTTAGAGAAGGCCAACATAACATTGAATCCTTCCAGCTTTACCCAAGAATTGAAGTAGTTGTTGACGACAAGCAGTTGCAACTCCCAGATGATGTAGGCAGACAACCCAGGGAAGGCCAAGAATGTTTACGCCCCATACACACAGATGAAGTAGGCAACGTAGTACATATCGAATACATCAGACCCATTAGGCTCACGCTTGGTGATTTTATGAGCATTTACAATATGAGTAATACTATAAACGTCGTGGATAATTCGACAGGTACAGACATAGTCCAGAGGCTGAACCTTACTAATTACAATATAGAATATTCGTATTTCTCAGAAGCAGGTGAGTTTACAACAGTACCTACGGCATCGGATACGCCAGCGTTCCCTCAGGACAACAGCATGGTGGCACGTATAAAGTTGACAAGTAAATAAGAATAAATAGCGAAAAAAGAGGCCACCTCTTTGTTTGGCTAGCAAAAAAACTGCAGCGATAATTAGAGGTGATGGCACAGGGCCAGAGCTCGTTGATGCAATGATCAAGGTTCTGAAGACCTGCAATTCTGAGGTTGAACTAGTCCTATGTGATGCTGGGTCAGACTGGTGGCAAAAGAACGGAGGCAATTCCTATATTTCTCCAGATGTATGGAAGCTACTTGAAGAATCGGATGCCTGCTTTAAAGGGCCGACTACTACAGTACCACTGCCAAACGCACCGCGTAGCGTTGCAGTAAGTATCCGCCAGAAATTCGAGCTTTACGCCAATATTAGGCCGATCAAGACGTACAAGAATCAAGAAAGACAGCTTGACTTTGTCTGTGTGCGCGAAGCCACGGAGGGACTATATGCGGGCATAGAATTCAAGATAAGCGATGATTCTGCAATAGCCATCCGGAAAACTACAAGGAAGAGTTGTGAGCGAATTGCCGCTGCAGGTTTCAAGGCTGCCAGCGAAAGAGGATTTGAATCCGTATATGCAATAACCAAGCGCAACATCCTCAAAGAGACAGATGGCATTTTCTGGTCTGCCGTAGAAAAGACGCAAAAGCAGTTCAAGGACATACGAGTTGAAGAATACTATATAGACAACATGACACAGCAGCTAGTCAAAAACCCAGAAAGGTTCAACAAGAGCATACTCCTCAGCACCAACCTTTTCATGGACATCGTATCAGAATGCGCTTCAGGTCACGTCGGATCGATTGGCAATGTCTACTCAGGCAACTATGGCGATGATTATGCTATGTTTGAGCCGGCGCACGGCAGCGCGCCCAAGTATGCAGGCCAGAACAAGGTCAATCCCGTTGCTACCATCCTTTCAGGCGCTTGGATGATAGAATACCTTGGAGAGAAGCAAATCTCCAAGGCAATATTCCAGGCTACAGAAGATGTCATCAATGAGGGCAAATATATAACATATGACTTGGGTGGAACCACAACTACATCTCAGATGGCAGATCAAATAGCTCTTCAGGCCAGCAATCTGCTGCAAAGGAAATAAAAGAAATGCTCAAAGGCTCAGCTCGACAATAGAGAGCGTCTCGTAGAATAGTCTTTTTTCCTTTACTACCTTCTTGTGCATATTGTTCTCTAAAACCACCTTATCAAGAGCAGAATAATTGGCAAATGATGAAATGACAATCAGCAGCTTGCCATCTCCTGCAAGTAGGGGCAAGGCCGAATTAATAAAGTGAGCCGTTGTTTCTATCCCTGTAGGACCTCCATGTACAGTAGGATCCAGAATATTGTTGCTGCTGCCGTTGTCGTCGTTAGGAAGGTATGGCGGGTTGCTTACTATTAGGTCAAACTTGCCAATGCCAAATGCTGACCCTGCGTCGCAGCATACAAGCAAGATATTCGCTGATGACGTCGTCTTCTGCTGCTTGCAATGTTGCAACGCCTGTAGGTCAATATCAGAGCCGGCTACGTAGGTAAAGTTCTTTTCAAGTATATCGAGCAAGAGTCCTGAACCTACTCCTATCTCAAGAGCCCGACTGCCGCTATATTGTCTGATGCAATCTGCCAGAAGAAATGTATCGTCAGATGGGGCGTACATTTGATGATATCAACTCTGCCATCCGGACAAGATCCCTTGGTTCAAGCTCATCTATCTTTTTGCTTCCATAGTTCGCATGAATGATAACCCCTATCTCGGCAGCAACAGATGACGCCTTCTTGTTCCGCCTTGAGAAGAGGAGATTGATATTTCTTACCCGCTCTCTTGTAATAGTGTTAACAGGAATAATCCTGATGACTGATGATTCTACCTGAGGTTGTGGCTCAAATGATTCCCTTCTAACTTTGAACAATTTTTCGATAGCAAAGCAATAAGCTGCAAGTGCAGATATCGCCCTATAGTTTTTGCTACCTGGCCTTGCTGCGAGCTTGTCTGCAAACTCTTCCTGCACCATTAGTATTGCCCTATCAAATTTTTGTGTAGATAACCATTCAATGGCAACTCTGCTCCGCGAATATGGAAGGTTTGAAACAAAGGCATCAAAGAAATGTGAGTCCTTGGTTTTGAAAAGGTCAGCATTTACTAGTTGTAAGTTATTAAACTGCGACAAGAGCTGCTGCTCTTGGACCTTTCTATATAGATTGATGTCGATTTCATATGAAATTACTTGTTTGGCATATTTGCACAGCTCTGCCGTGAGAATCCCTCGACCGGTGCCTGCCTCAAGAACAATCTGGTCTTTACCTATGTGGGCAGCAGAGATTATCTTGGCAAGGATTCGCCGGTCAACAAGCATATGTTGACCAAGTGCCCTTGTAATATTGTTTCTTGGCAATTATTTTCTTACGAAAAGATTCATTCTGGCCTGTCCCATTATTTCTTCAATTATTCTCTTGGCAATGAGCTTGGCAGGATCCCTTAGCCCTACTCTAGTCTGAAGATCTGAAAAGTTTTCAAACTTTTTCTTGTCTCTTTCCTTAATTATCGTCATCATATAGGTCTTGCCGATACCAGGGATGAGCTCTAGCGCATGTATCCTAGGGGTTATCGGCTGTGCATTGTTGATGTAATTGACAAAGCGCTTTTCATTAGCAACCACTACTTTTTCTATTATATTTGCCAGCTCGTTCTTTGCAGCCTGTGAAATAGCAGTGTATTCTAGCCTGCCAAGTACACTTGACACCTTCTCACGGCCTTCCCGCCCTATGTAAAGGCGCTCGCCTATCTCGACCGTCGTGTTTGGGATTCCCAAAAGCTCTAATAGGGTCAGCCGTTCTTCTCCTATGGCCTGGATTATGACACCTTCTCTACCTCTAACTGTTATGGATTTGCCCCTTGGTGTAAAGTCAAGAACGTAGGCGTACTCTTCGTATTTCCTCGGTTGGCCGTGCTCTCCTTGGCTAAAGTGTCCAGCAG
>JALYGW010000047.1 GCA_030776915.1 Thermoproteota archaeon | reverse complement strand
GATAGCGAGTGATCCAAAAAACTCACTCATCATGTTATCCTATCAATCGCTCGAAACTCCCGGCAGAGCACTGCTAGACGGTACCAGACAAATTACAATTGGGGGCGAAACAATCAAACTTGAGTGCCAAGTCGAAAGGATCGATGGTCTTGGCAGTCACAGTGACTACAACCAGCTTATGGCATATATTATGCGACTTCGTCCTAAGCTTAGGCGAGTACTCGTCAACCATGGTGAGCGACCAAAGGCGCAGAACCTTGCAAGTATGATAAATAAGCAGTTTAGAATACAGACACAGCACCCGTTGGTGCAAGAAGCAATAAAGCTACTTTAGATCGTATATGCCACGCCAGATCTTGACGCCTGGAGGAGTGATCACAATACGCTCTTCTCCAAGCCTTGCAATGTCGCCGCCCGCTGATTGTGTATAGGAATATAGATCCTCAACAACCTTGCGCAATTCCTCCAAGTCCTTTTGCGCAAGCGGCGTCACGCGGATAATCAGGATCATATGTTTTTTGATATCTTCCTTCACTACAGCAATGTCTGACTGATTTCTCAGCGTAATTGCCTTCAAATAAATTGGTGTTTTCTGTGTCTGCATCTGCTATCTATCTACTGCGAATTGCAGTTGAGCTTGCCATCTATAATCAATAGTTATGCTGGTCAATTCTCATTCACTGAATAGTTGATTTTAGCTGGATGATAGTAGTAATGCAGAATCGCTTCTCCTTGTAGGATATGTGTGATATTATCACTATTATTATTATTATTATTATTTTTCTTGTTTATATGCGCATCATCTCTATCGTCCCAATCTCAGCTGGCATGACTAAAACTTCACTTTTCTCTCCGTTAACGGTTATTGAGACCTTAGAGAGGTCGTGCTTAGGGGCATCAGAGTAACGTGCCGCTATTGCAGCACATTTTATCACTAACGAATCATCATAGTTTTTGCAGCGGAGTATACATGTTGGCCCAACATAATCCTTGACCTCTATAATGACGTCACCGTCAGCCACAAGTGCCTTTATAACTTCGTTTTCGTCCTTATTCCTGCCAACTACGAACTTGGCATCAGGCGTAATCCGGAAATGTCTACCAACCTTCAAAAGCTCAATATCGTTAAGAGTTGGGATGTCGTCGCAGTGATCCAAAATATCCTTGACGCGCTTTGAGAAGCTGGGATCTGTTAATAGACAGCCGCCGGCGGCATTTGGTGGATCAGATATGCCATAGTGTTTTGCCAGCATCAACTGCCCTTTCCTTGACCTACCCTTGATATCGCCCATGTTTTCGCGATTTATCAATCCCATCCTTTCCGGATCTGTCGGTGGGAGGTGCTTTGCAGACAACGGGCGTAAAACCTTGCATTCCATACCTGCCTCTTTTTCAATAATATGTAATGCGCGGTTGTTTTGGCTCATCGGGCGCTGAAACAATACTTCACCTGTTATTACAAAATCAGCATTTGTCTTTTTCATATGCTCCTTGGCGGCATTGTACATCATGCCTCTACAATCGATGCAAGGATTCATACCCGAGCCATAGCCGTATTTAGGATTCTTTAGCATACGAAGGTACTCTTCGCCAAAGTACACCGTCTTTAGCTTGATTCCAAGTTCGTCGGCTACCTCTTTGACTCGTTGGCCACAGCCCTTACCGCAATCGAAATCGCAAAATGGTGTCTTGATTGCAACGGCTTCTATGTCGATGCCCTGCTCCAGCATCATCCTTACAGCTAGGCTGCTGTCAAGGCCGCCGGACAGCAATGCAACTGCCTTTGACTTTTTTTCTTCTTTTGGTCGCTTCTTGTTACCTTCTTCTTGTTGCTGTGACATCGTTGGCATTGGTGGTCTCTATTGGTTATAAAAATGATATGTGTGCCCCGCCTCTGACTCACACGCTGTCACTGGTTAGCCATAAGCTGTATCCTCTACGTGCTCTTTAACGGGGTAAATTATATTTTTCACATAGTGCTATATTTGTCTTCTTTCATGATCGCAAGAAGGTCTATCTCAAATGCTGACACAGGCACCCTTAACTTAAAGTTTTCAAGTGCAAGTGGAATGATCTCTCCAACTGCACCAACAGATTTACCATCAAATATCACCTCGGCACACCTGCCTTCCATGAACATATGGTTTGTTGATGCTTTTGTGGTTGCCTCTTTACCAAAGCATGACCTAAATAGTGCCTGCATTGTTGATTTTATCTCTGTATAACCTGCATCAGTATGTGCTATCACTGCACCCATCCTCCATCTCTCTTCTATTATTGCGGTTGACTTGAGAAAGGTCTTGCCTATCTCAAATAACCTCTGGGGGTATTGTTCGTGAATGTTGTAGGAAAGGGACTGAAGGAGCAACGGAACAAGCGAGTCACGTAGGATTTCGTGCTCTGTGCTCTTAGAGCTGTCGACTGAGAGCACATTCTTAGCAGGAATACCAAAGGCGCTATACTGCACTTCTTTGCTTGTTAGCATAAAGTTGAGCGACTCAACTATGCCCAAACCAATCATAGTCTCCCTTATTGTGTTAAAATAGACAGAAATGGAATCCTTCTTCCCCGCAGTCGGGGAGGTAGGAAACTTTGGCTCTAAGTTGTAAATACCATACCCTATCGCCACTTCCTCTGAGATGTCTATCGGATCGCTGATATCTATTCGATACCGCGGAATAGTGCAGACAATTTTTTTCCTGCCTTCCACTGCCTTTGCATCCAACCTGCTTTTCTTCAGGCAGGTGATCATCTGCTTGGTATCAAGCATTAGGCCAAGAATACTATTAACGTAGCCCACATCTGCAGAAATTACTTTTGGCTTCATCTGAGGCGTTTCAATTTTTTTTTGTCTGCCTGAGTCTACTACTATGCTCACGGTTCTTATTTCAAATCCTGCATCATAGAGCGTGATTGCCAGAATGGCAAGCAGATCTTCAGCGGTTTCTTGGTCAGTTGCAGTTACTTCCACAAACAGATTGCGGCACCTAACATTAACCTTGGTTGCTTGGCCGTTTATTATAGGAGGTAACGAAAGCACTGTGCCAACACTGTCAACTATGATAGGGTATCTGTCAAATGCGGACAGAATATGACTATACTGCTTGCCAATCTCTAAATGTTTTAGTATCTGATCTATTGAGAATTCTGAAGATTCATCTAGAGGCGTGAATGAATAGTCTGCGCTTACTGTTTTATATGTGACAGGGAACTGGATGGCATCAAGGTTATGTATGCCAATAGATGCTTTTCTGCGTCTTCTACCAACACCATTGTGAAGGTCTTCTTGCATTACGATTAACTGCTTTAGCGTTTCGTCG
>JALYGW010000046.1 GCA_030776915.1 Thermoproteota archaeon | reverse complement strand
TGATAAAGGAGGTTCACAAGTACGAGACAAGGTACAACGACCTTCCGTATAAATTTGAGGGTGGAACTCCCAATATTGCTGATGTCATTGGTTTTGCTGCTGCAATTGACTATCTGAACAAGATTGGCATGGACAAGGTCAGAGAGCATGAAGTGGAACTGACAGGATATGCACTTGACAAGATAACTAGAGTCAGAGGTGTAACGCTCTACGGTCCACGCAGCACAAAGGATAGGGGGGGTGTGATATCGTTTAACATTGGAGACATTCACCCACACGACTTGGCCACGATCATGAATGATCATGGCGTTGCGATAAGATCAGGTCATCACTGTGCACAGGTGCTCATGGAGAGGCTCGACGTTCCTGCAACGTCTAGGGCAAGTTTTTATATCTACAATACAAAGGAAGAAGTCGATATCTTTATTAGCGCGCTTGAGGAAGCAAGGAGGCTATTCAAGATTTGAGTGATGACATTTATCGTGAAATAATTCTGGATCACTACCGCAACCCTCGCAACAAGGGCAAGTTGCTTGATGCAGACGTGAGCATACATGACAGCAATCCTCTATGCGGCGACGAAATTGACATTCATCTTAAGGTTCATGGGGACGAGATAAAGGACATCAGGTTTGAGGGAAGAGGCTGTGCGATCAGCCAAGCAAGCGCCTCAATGCTAACTGAGATGATAATGGGCAAACCGCTGACTTCTGTCAAGGATCTGACTAAAGATGACATCTTGGAAAACATTGGGCTCCTCAACTTAGGCCCAGCAAGAATAAAATGTGCTCTGTTAGCGCTCAAAGTGCTCAAACTAGGTATGGTGAAATACTATTCAGACAGAGACCCTGATTCTGCCAAAAAGCTACAGACCGACTCAACTAGCCTGTAAATTTATCAGCGTCCAAGCATGGGTAGAGAGAGACAGACACATATACGTAACATGTGGACCATCTCTGAAATTAGAGTCTAATTCTTTACAAACCTTCAGTTTGTACCCAGATGTACCTAGATGTACCCAGAATCATCATAATATTATGCAATATGATTTTATATCAGTTCTTTGGTATTTTAGCATAACAAGTTTATGTCTACAGCAGACTCTTCATCGCAGAAACCGAGAAGTAAAATTGCATATGCCACAATTAGAATGCCTGATGGAAAAGAGCATGAAATCCCATTAGCTCCAAAAACCTTCAGCTCAGGACGTGAGGGATACTATTCACAAGTTCCTTCATTTGTTTATGATAATGAAGTATATGGCGGACAGATCCAAATTTGGAAGAAAGGCGAAAAAACTCAAAAATCCTGAATCCTGTTGGCGCGCCCGATCTCTTTTAGAGCCTATTGTTGTCTTCTGAATAGGTAAAATAATAGAAAAGCGAACTTGAGCTGTTGTTTTGCTCTAATTATAGACAGCCATGTCTCCTTCTTTATTCATTATAATATATCTTGGTAGTTTAGAGCATATATATATACAATATAACCTACAAGGCAACAACAAGATCCAAAGATGAGATCATCCAAAGTATTGTAGATCTCTCCTCCAGGACAGGTAAGTTCGCAATAGTAAAAAGCAAAGATATACTGATTTACTAGTTAAAAAAAGGAGATTGTAGGTGCAGCTATTGACAAAGGCTCAGAAGCCTAGAAGATTGCCAAGACCTACAGAGCATATATATTCTGTTTGATGAATCCTCACATGAAATAAAATATGATGAAGAGCTAACTGAATCCTCTGACAATATTAATTTTGACTCTTCCTCTTGAAGCAACAACGATAACGCAGGAATAGGAACAATGTCATTTGCCACATCAAGAAAGATCTTTAGAGGAAGAATGTTTGCACATAAAGAGAGACGTGAAAAACTCAGAGTAGCAAAGGAGATGCAATACCAAGTAAAGTAATAGAGTACTCCTTTGATGTCAAGTCAATTCGTAATTCCATAGAAAACCATCTTAATGAAAAAGCGGGTGGAGACTGGTTCAAGTAATAATATATATCTCGAAGCGAAGCATCTTACAATAAGAAAGGGTAGTTTCATTTCTGAGTTAAAAAAGTAGTACTCTTGTTGCTGTATCGCCATTTAATATGGGGCGGAGAAATATGAGAAAATATTTCTCTGTTGCCTATGAACAATTATTATTGTTATATCTTGTGGAAATAGTTGAAGCAGGTTTTGAACTCATAATTATATACTATACTGTCAGATGAGTAAGCTATAGTATGAGTGAAACAGAAAGTAAACCAAAGGACGAAGAAGGAAAAAACAATACTGCAGTATTACCGCAAATCGGCGAAGATCCAGGCCTCACTGCCGATGTAATAGAACAAGATTCAAAAGTAAGGGCAGAAAAGGAGCACAAACAAGAGAAAGGCAAAGATTTGACAAAATCAAAAGAATAACAACAATGTATATAGCTGGTAAAATGATGATCTTGATAAAGAGTAGTTGCTATGGCTCTTTGCAAAATTCCAAAAGATTAATTGAAGGCTGGGGAAGCGCTATTGAATTTTCGGTGTCCTCTACCACATACGATATAACAGGTCAGCTGCCGCTTCCTACTTCTCCTCCTGTTACCGTTAACGCTTGAGTTATATTCGATGTTAGATCAGGCACTGCACTAGATGCAAATTCAAGCAACGGCGTATACCATACCCCAAAAGCTACCATAAAGACCATGGCAAAAACTAGCACTGCAACCATTGCCCTCGGTTCCTTTACTCTTCGCATGTCTGGAGCGTCTTCCATGTACATCTTTCTCATTATCCATGCATAGTAGCCAAGCGAGAGCGCGCTGTTAAGCACACCTGCGATTGCAAGCCACGGACCCCATTCGACAATTGGCCCGGAGTTGATGCCCGCCCCAAAGAGAACTAGCTTGCTCCAGAAGCCGTTGAGCGGTGGAACGCCTGCAAGTGCAAGGAGAGATATAGAAAACGCGATTGCAGTTATTGGCATACGCCTGCCAAGACCGCGATACTGTTGCAAGCTATAGCCTGCAAGCGCAGTCGCTACTGCTGCGACAGCAATGAATCCAGCAGATTTCATAACTGCGTGATTCATTATATGAAATAGTGAGCCAGAGAGTGCCTGATCAGAATAGGGAGCCAGTGCAATACCTATCATGATATAGCCTGCCTGTGCAATAGAGGAGTACGCAAGTATCCTTGCCACACTTCTTTGCAGTAGCGCGGCAAGGTTACCAAGTGTCATGGTGAAGACCGCTACTATTGCAAGAGTAAGTGTCCAGTCAAGATTGAGAGCAAACATTCCAAGCACGATCACTCGGAGTGCAGCGGCAAAGCCTGCCTTCTTGGTGCCTGCTGCCAGTAGCGCAGCGATAGTGGTGGGCGAGCCCTCGTACGCGTCTGGCAGCCACATGTGGAAAGGCACAAGGCCCATCTTGAAACCAAAGCCAGCGATGAACAATGCGACAGCAAGGAGTCCAATAGGCGTGAGGCTTGCGTCTAGGTTAGCAAGCGCCCTTATGGAGTCTCCTATGTTAGTTGTACCTGTTATTCCATAGACAAGTCCTATGGCAAGAACAATAACTGCAGACGACAGCGCGCCAAACAAGAAATACTTGATTGCTGCCTCATTTGATATTGGGTCGCGTTTTGTAAAGCCAGCCAGTGCATAGGTTGGAATGGACATCAACTCCCATGCGACCAATAGCATTACAAGGTCAGTTGAATACGCAATGATGACCATGCCGATACTGGAGAGGAGTATCAGAGAATAGTATGCAGCAGGGTTTGACCTACCCTTATAATAATTCCAAGATGAGGCAGTGACCATTATCGACACGATCAAAAGCGCAATGGCAAAGAACGAGCCAAACAGATCGTCTACTACTACTTCCTGCGAGAATGCCACAGCTGGTAGCACTTCACCGGTAAGGACGCGAAAGATGATAATGGCTATAGCCAAAATAAGAGCGCCAAAGGCAATTGCGCTGTATAACCTATTTCTATCTCTGCCTTTTTCACGCCTGGCTGCATCAATGGCAGGGATTGCAAGACCAACCGAGCCCAGTATTATCGTTACGAGTATTGGAGAGGAGAGGAGGTCAACCATTTTTTATCATATACACCTCTCTACTACAAGAGCAGGAGCATCACAATTATCATGATGCCCACTGCAAATACGAAAAGGTATGTCTGCGTGATGCCGCTCTGACCTGCCTTGACTACCCCCGACATATAAGACATCGATTGCTGTAGAGCAGGGTTGATGCCATCGACAATAGTACTTTCAAAATATCTCCAGATAAAGCGGTAAATTGCCAGCGGCCCTATCACAGCGCCCCAATAAAGCATACTGTTGAGGTACCATCTATTATACAAGAATTTCCAAATAGCTCTAGTGATGATGCTCCTTGAAATGATCTGCGGATTTACATGGCGTCCAACGTAGAATATGTAGCCTAGCGCGCCACCTATTGCAAATGCGCCAATAGATGCAATTGCAGCAATAGGATTTAGTCCAAACCAAGTTCTGTCGCCTTCTGGTGCAATGGTGACCGGAGCTTCTTCCTCACTACTAATACCAAACGATTCGGCAAGGTATTCACCCAGCAGGTGATGTATCTCAGCCTCAAATACAAACCCGATGACGCCTACGGCTATAGAAGCAATTGCTAGTATCGCATATGGGACCCACATTCTGGGGCCTGCTTCATGTATCTGGTGACCCCTGTGCTCCATCTCCTCAATATGCCTACTCTTCTTACCAAAGAATGCCATTCCTATCATCCTGAAGGTGTAAAACGCAGTCATAACTGCCACCACGACTGCCACTATGAAAAGTGGGGTCGAGAAAGTGTAGCCAGACTCAAGCACTGATGCAAAGATGGCATCCTTGCTCCAAAAGCCTGATGTGAAGAGAGGCGCGCCTGCGAGCGAGAGGCTCGCCAGCAGCATAAACACATATGTCTTTTTCATATGTGTTTTTAGGCCCCCCATGTCGTTCATGAACCTAGATCCTACGCCGTGCAGAAGAGCGCCGGCTCCCATAAAGAGGGATGCCTTGAACATCGCATGGCTCATCAGGTGAAAGAACCCAGCTGTGTACCCGTCAACAAAGTTCAATGAAAGTCCTGCAATACCTAGGGCCATCATCATATAGCCAATCTGAGAGCCTGTAGAATATGCAAGTACCTTTTTTATCTCCGGATTTACCAATGCCTGCGTCGCAAGCAAGAAGGCGGTGATTGCGCCTACCCACGCAACTACCTCAAAGAAGTCTTCAACGCTGAATGCTCCTGCAGATGCAAGCGCAAAGAATAGCGGCCCAATACGAGCTACCAAAAACACACCGGCCTTGACCATTGTTGCGGCATGGATGAGAGCAGAGACTGCTGTGGGGCCGGTCATGGCTTCAAGGAGCCACTCGTTGAGCGGGAACTGCGCGGACTTGCCTACCGCGCCTCCAAAGAGCAGGACGGCTGCGGGGACAAGCAAGTTCTGCTGAGACATTGCGATCGCCCATGTCGGATCTTCGGCCAGCTCCTTGAACCCAAAAGTTCCAGCGTGCACGAAGATCAGGAACATGCCTGCAAGCATCATAACATCTCCTGCGCGAGTCATGAGGAAAGCCTTCATGCCTGCGTGTGTGGGCGAAGCCCACATTGAGATGCCCCCTGCAATGTGTCCTTGGACACCTACATAGTCTTTCTTCCTATCATAGTACCAGAAGCCGATAAGTGCATATGACGCAAGCCCTACGCCTTCCCACCCAAAAAAGACCATAAGCAAATTGTCTGATAAAACGATCAGCTGCATAGACCCTATAAAGAAGAGCATGAAAAACCAGTAGCGTGTGAGATCCTTTTCGCCATGCATGTATCCTGTAGAGTATACCATGATAAGGAAAGAGATCCATGCCACTAGATTTGTCATGACAATAGCAAGGGGATCTGCAAGCACACCTGCCTCAATACCGAGCGAAGAGATCCACGGTGTCTGGCTATGCACCTCCGCTCCCTCCAGAGCGAGAGGCATCAGGGTCGCAGCAGAAATCGCACTGGCCAGAGCAAATCCTACTGCAGTATAATCTCGAGCACGGTGACCTGCCCGTGCAACTGCGGCAATTATTGCGGCACCTATAAAGGGCAGCAACCACACGAGCCAAACGTTGATTGCAATTCCTTCAAATCCTACTGTTGTCATCTATGGCTCATCCTCCATCTCTCCTTTTTCTCTCTCAAACTAATGTGCTTCTGCTGCTCCAGCAGTCTCATCTCCTCCTGAAATTTCTTCTATATTTTCGGATGCAAGCCCGCCTGCTTCTGTACCTGTGTCTTGTGATGGCACAGGCAGCACACCTTCCTGTCCTTGAAACATACTATTGCTGTAATAATCTGTGATCGGGTTTAGGAACAAATCAGGATAAACACCTATTATGAGTGTCATCGCAGCAAATACTGCCATTGTAGCAGTGATATACCGGTTTGAGTCCTTGACGTGAGCGAGCTGCTCAGGTATCTTGCCAAAGAATATGCGCTTGAACATCCAAAGTATGTAGGCAGACGAAAGGACAGTTGCAAGAATGCCGAGCGCAAACATTGTTGTCCTTAGCGGATCCATCTCAGCTGTTGCAGTCTGCAATACGCCGTTAAACAATATCCATTCAGCCATAAAGCCACTTGTCGGTGGTATGCCGATGATGGTAAGTGCACCTATCATTGCAATTACAGCAGTATAAGGCATCTTGCCTGCAAGTCCCCCGAGTTTGGCCATGCTCCTTGTGCCAGTTTGAAGAATAATCGAGCCGGCCATCATGAAAAGGATCGCTTTGCCTAGGCCGTGAGTTACATACATCATTGTTCCGCCGGTTATGCCGAGTATACTTTCAGAGCTGAGACCAAATAGTATGTAACCCATCTGGCTGATACTGGAATAAGCGAGCACTTTCTTAATATCGTCCTGCATTAGAGCCATTGCACCTCCGTATATCATAGTGGCAAGCCCCCACATGTTGATATACAAACTGTACTGCTCATAGCTGCCTGTGAGAAGCTCCATCCAAAGTCGCAAGAGCCCATATGCACCGATGCCGATCATAGCAGGAGACAAGAGTGCTGAGACAGGCGTAGGAGCCTCTGCATGGGCGTACGGCAGCCAAATGTGTAGCAAAAACGCCGCAAGTTTGACACCAAGCCCTATAACGAGGGCAAACACAATTAACGGGAGCCACTGGGCTGGAATGTTGCCTACATTTGCCCTAATTGTGTCAAAATCAAAGCCCCCCGCAAAGAATCCCATGGCCAAAAGACCAAGCAGCAGCACTACAGCTCCTACATGGGTCCAGAAAAAGAACATCAGAGCTATCCTCCGTCTTGCACCATAGCCATAGAATGCAATTAGGAAGAATGACGGAACGAGCATCAGCTCAAAGAATACATAGAATTGGATGAGGTTGGTTGCTAGGACTGTGCCAAGCATCCCCATGGAAAAGGTTAGATATAATGCAAAGTAGAGCGCTACCTGGTTGTTGACATACTGTTGAGTATCAAGTACCGTCGCTTGAGAGCTGGATCCGATATTTTTGCTAGGAAGAGCATGTGAGCCGTGAACCGAAGGATTGTTGCCATGCCCTACTCCTCCGTCTCCTACTCCTCCTACACTGTTACCATGTCCCGGCAGATCCTCTTTCACCTTGTGAACCATGTAAGGTCTTGAGTATAGCGCAATTACTGTGCAAAGAATGTAAATAATTAGTGCAAAAGGCAGACTTAGCCCGTCGAGTCTCAGACCAAAGTTGCCAAACTGGCCCCATGCATATTGCTCGGCATAAACTGTTTGTTGGCCGGTATAGACTCCAACAGCTGGTATTAACAGTAATCCCGTAGAAACCGCTAGAGCTCCAAAGGAAAACCAAGTTGCTGGCTTGGCGCCGGCCTTTCTGCCAATTCCGTAAGCAACGGGGGCAAGCAAAAGCGGTATAAAGGTCGCTGCCAACAGGAAATATGACTCTGCCATTTTTTAGATTTGCTCCTAGTCTAGCCTCGCATGCTCCTTAATTCTGCAACATCAATTTCTTTGTATAGCCTGTAAGCTACTATGATAAGCCCAAGACCCACCGCCACTTCAGCAGCTGCTATGGCTATGGAGAAGAGGGCAACTACCTGCCCTTGTGCATTTGGCAGGCCCCTTGAAAATGCGACAAGCAAGAGGTTTGCAGCATTAACAATTATTTCTATTGAGAATAGCATCCTGATTGCGTCACGTTTGACGACAAGACCGTAAATTCCAACGGCAACAAG
Organism: Thermoproteota archaeon; assembly: GCA_030776915.1. Classification (GTDB taxonomy): domain Archaea; phylum Thermoproteota; class Nitrososphaeria; order Nitrososphaerales; family Nitrososphaeraceae; genus Nitrososphaera. The sequence continues at coordinate 932 of JALYGW010000046.1, read as the reverse complement.
CACCATCGAAACAATGAGGAAATCAACTAGTTCGCTCATGATGTCGCTGCTCCTCCTCCTCGTCTTCCTCCTCTCCTGCGATATTCTCCCTACGTGCGAGTGCAAGTGCTGCAATAACAGATCCTGCTAGCGTTAGCCCCAGTATGATGAGAGCGGGAGCATAGTACGTCAGCATCAGCTCGCCTATCTCCGTAAAGTCGACTGCAGGAGAGATATTAAAGTCACCAAACTGGCCAGTGAGCCCTGATGTAAGCAGAAGTGCCCCAAGGCTTGACATTATTATCAGCATCAGCGCAATACCTGCACCCTTTCTCTTCTTGTCTTCCTTTGTAGTAAAGAGCGCTTGGGTTCTCACTAACATGACTGTGAATATTATAAGCACTGCAATAGCGCCAACATAGACTAATATTTGGAACATTGCTACAAATGGGGCGTCTAATAGAAGGAAAAAACCGGCAATACCAAGCATTGAGATCGCAAGCGAGATTGCGCCATAGATCAACTCACGTACTTCAAGCGCAAGGATAGCAGTGCCAACTGTAAGGACTGCAACGGCGATAAAGATCGGGTCAGCCATGTGTTGCTCCCCTATCATCTATTACAATCTCTACATCACCTTGGTACTTGGGCTTGACTGCAAGTTGAGCTGGTGTATAAATGAGATGCTCCTTTGTAAACGCTGACAGCTCATAGTCATCTGTCATAAAGAGTGCATAAAAGGGGCATGCATCAACGCAAAAGCCACAGAACACGCATTTGCCGTAGTCTATTTGCGGCATTATTCCTTTTTTGTTTTGTTTCCACTGTTCGTCTACCTTAACCATCCCAATCGCTTCTGCTATGCCTTCACATGCTATAGCACAGAGCTGACAACCTGTACATTTATCATGGAATAGAATATGTCTTCCTCTATAACCTGCAATGCCAACACC
>JALYGW010000045.1 GCA_030776915.1 Thermoproteota archaeon | reverse complement strand
ACCATCATATTGCACACAGGATCTTTGAACATATACATTATAGGTGAGTATCCTTAGATAAAGAGTGCAGTTTACAGTTGTAAAGTTCCAGACTCCTCATCTAATTTTACAATTGTAAACCCAGGTTGCTATATAACCATTGACCTAACTACAAGCCATGACAACGACGATGAAGACGACTAAACCACAAGAAAAAGGTGGTAATAACAATAAGCAAGAATCTCTAATAGCAACACAAGACCCGCGTCGCTGGAAGGCACTAGCGCTGCTTTCACTAGCACAGTTTCTAATCATTATGGATACATCAATAATTGGAGTCGCACTACCAACAATACAACAACAATTTGGGTTCTCGCAATCAGACTTGCAGTGGATTTTTAGCGCATATGTGATTGTATTTGGCGCGCTACTGCTTCTTGGAGGAAGACTGTCTGATATAATTGGACAACATAGAATATTTGTAATAGGCTTTGCAATTCTAACTGCAGCATCAGTTCTAGCAGGTGTAGCATCTTCCGGAACTGTTCTGATAACCGCAAGAGCGCTTCAAGGAGTCGGTGCAGCACTCATTGCTCCATCCGCACTCTCAATAGTCATGAACCTCTTTACCCTTCCATCAGAGAGAAATAAGGCTATGGGCTTTTGGGGAGCAGCAGCACCAGCTGGAGGTACAGCAGGCGTCTTCTTAGGCGGCATACTGACTGCGTACGTTGATTGGTCATGGGTCTTCCTCATCAATGTTCCGATTGGCATTGCAGTACTGGCTCTGACCTGGAAGCTCCTTCCGCGTGGGACAAGACAGAAAGGTCGAGTTGACTATTTGGGCGCAATCTTCATCACAGGAGCGCTTATCGTGTTAGTCTATGCTATTGTCACTGCAAATGATGCTGGATGGACTTCAGTGCAAACCGTATCCTTGCTCTTGACGTCTGCAGCTCTATTAGGTACATTTACCATAATACAAAAACGAAGTAGAGCGCCTCTCATGCCATTACGCATATTCAAGACACTCAACCTATTAGCAAGCAACATAGTGATGGCTCTCCTTGGAGCAGCATGGATACCAATGTGGTTCTTCCTCAACCTCTACTTGCAACAGATACAAGGATATGGAGCATTTGAAAGCGGGCTTGCTCTCTTGCCAATGACAGCTGCGATAATGGCTCTGATGATAGGTGCATATTCAAGATTCATGATTCGTCTAGGAGTAAAACACAGAGTCTGGTTGCTGGTCTAGGACTACTGGAAGTCGCGATGCTGTTGTTTGTGGCTACACCTTCCAGTAAGGAAGAAAGTTTTGTCACGCATGTCCTTCCTGCTTCATTAGTTGCGGCGGGAGGGATGTCCCTAGCATACATTCCCGCACTAATGGCTGTTTCACATGCAAGAAAAGAAGAATCAGGACTTGCATCTAGGATTGTAAATACAAGCTACCAGATTGGATCTGCACTTGGCTTAGCAATTGTAGTTGCAATTACTTCTGCACAGACATTGTTAGACGAGAATAACGGTGTCGGTTCAGTCGACGCACTAAACAATGGCTACCATCTTGCATTTATAATTGCGGCGATGATGGCTGCAATAGCAGCTATCGTGGCATATGTGGCTATTAGAAAACCCAACTCATCTAGCGGGAAGGAGAAGAAGGAGGAGGTGGTGGTAGCGCCAACAGGCTAATGATAATAATGATAATAATAATCCCAAGAAAATCAAAAAAATAAAGGAAAAGTGTTTGTATTACCTAGCCATCCTTCTACATTCTTCGGCACAGTTGCGACATGCTTGCGCGCATTGCTTGCAGTGATCGACGTCGTGGTGCTCACATTCTTGAGCACATGCATCGCATATGTCAGCACACAGATTGCAAAATTGCTTTGCAAATTGGCTGTCCATAGACATCAATGCTGCAGATGTCCAACAAACAGCAGCACATTCTCTGTTGATCTGAGTACAGCTTGCCATCATCTTGACATCCTCCTCTTTGAGGTCAGATGTGGCACAGAATTCACATGCTTCAGCACAACGCATGCAGGCATCTATGCAGCTTTGCCATTTTGTATTTTGGAGTGTTCCAGCAGTAGAAGACATCTTCTTTGATAGGATTACCATTTTATTTATCGCTAGTGAACCGTTAGGGTAGAACAGGAATATAATGAAAAATGCAGAATGCGGTTGCCAGAATGTATATTTTAATTAAGGTCCAGATAACCGAACATGTTATCTTGCTTTGCTATGCGCAAGACCGCATACAAACCTAACATCAATATACTCAATTGTCAATAGATGCCAGATGATACAATGGCAGACAAGATAACAGCAAAAGACCTTGCAGAGAAGAAATCCGATTTTGTCCTTATAGATGTAAGAGAAGTAGACGAAGTAGCTGAAGATGGCACGATTCAAGGAGCTGTCAATATACCGCTTGGACAGCTAATAAGAAAAGGAAGGCAGGGCGGATTAGATGACCTAAAAGGAAAGACCATTTGCACTTACTGCAGTGGAGGATATAGAGGCAATATTGGTGCTGATGAACTTAACAAGAAAGGGTTTACGGCTGTGACTATGGATGGCGGATATGCAGCTTGGAAGGAGGAGGAAAACAGCTAGTCGTCTACGCATACGACTTGTCTGGTATTCGCTTTAATGGCCAAGATGAACTAAGCGATCATGTACTATAAACATTAGCAAAGTATTGCTTTCTATAAACCAGAATATATTTTTACTAAAAAGCGTAGGTAACTTCTAGCTATCGAAGCTATAAGTAACAAAGAAGCGGATTAACACAAAGCAATACAATAAAGTCTCTTGATGATGCAAAAGAATATCATTTTGCTGCCCAAGCTGTAAGCAAACTTTTAAGGCTACTCTTTCTAGTTTATTAAATAAAAACATAGATAGCTTGACGCAAAAGATTTTGCAATAATCTTGCATAATTTTTCTAGTTTTTATAGAATTGTAATTATTTTATTTTTTAATAATGCAGGGCTGCTATTTTCGATGTGTTAGATGAGCTGACTTTTTGCGATTCTATATTGTAATTTTGGCCGCATTAATTGAGAAGCAAAAAATACTGTCATAAACTGACATAAACTACCTCGTAGATTTTCTGGAGTTTCCTGTTTGTAATATTAATCAGCTCAATTTTGGTACACAATAATGCTTGGAAGCTAACGTTGGAGATCTTAGACATGTTTTGCCCTATTTGCAATTCGAGAATGATAAATGAGTTTCTGTTTTTGCTTCCCCTTGTTGAGATTGTGATAATGATAACATTGCCCTTGTATTAGAATAAAAAAATTGATGATATCGAGGCCAAGAATCTTAGCAATAGTTTTTCCAATATATTCATACTATATTTTGGGCAATGCATGAGAGATTCAAAGCCACTTCTCAGTCCAGATGTAATTAAAAAGGGCGACATGCACTAAATTATGGATAGAGAAATCATTGAATGTAAATGGCGGGTTTAAAAGGCCTCGCAGACTTTGCCCTTGTTCTTGGGTCATATTTTGTGGCGTCTTCTTCGGAATAGACGATTATCTCGGCTTTGTTGATCTCATCTGACAGTAATGATTGAGCATCCTGTATTGTGGTTACCTCATTAAACCCTGTCAGCTTAAGCCGCCGGTTTCTTGCCTCAAGAGGTGCCGACAGAATATCTTCTATCATTTTTTGCACCATCTTAGGGTCACTCTTGACCTTTGCAGTCTCCGGGTTTGCAATCAGCTGCTTCATTATTTGGCCAAAGTTGATCCTGCCTTCCAGTATGTTTGTAAGTATTGCATTGTACACTTGTACCTTCCAAGCAGCTGAAGTATAGATTACGATCTTCGTAGGAGTCATCTTGGTGACCCTGACTATGTTTTGGACATCTTCAAGCAGGCTAGTGATGAGAAACTCAGATTCTTCTGCTACTATGTCTATCTTTTCTTCCTCTACCATGGGCCATCCAGCTGTAGTTATTGACTGTCCGTTGCCCATGAGTTCCCACACTTCCTCTGCTGTAAATGGCGCAAATGGCGCAAGCATCCTGACTTGAAGGTTGAGAAACTCAGTAAGCATTCTAGTTATATTTTCGCGTTTCCTAGCAGCAGCTCGCTTCAGATACCATTGCAAGTCTCGGTCAAGTGAATATAGAATATAGTATATCGTTTCTCTTATCCTTAATCTGTCCATTGATGCTGATGTCTCTGCTATTGTGCGGTGGAGCCGGCTGACAAGCCATTTATCTTCAAGCATAAGCAGTTTTTGTTGTTGTCGTTGTTGTTGCTGCTGCTGCTCATCATGATCCTGATCTTGCCCAGTCGCTTGGTGTGGCCGCCTGCTCCTACACTTTTCAGCCATTTCAAAAATGCCAAGAAGTTTCAACCTAATTCCTCGAACAGTATCAAAGGAAAAGTCGGCGTCTTGAAGTATTTCAGACGAGACCAACATTGCAAGCCTAATTGTGTCAGCTCCATATTGTCTGATTGCAGCTCGAAGAGGGATGATATTGCCAAGCGACTTGCTCATCTTCTTGCCCTCCATCAGAACTGAGCCGTTGACTACTATTTGCCGTGGCCAGTTTTTCTTATCAAAAATAGCTACGTGGTTGAAGATAAAGAATGTGAGGTGATTTGGAACAAGGTCGCGCCCTGAGTGACGGGAGTCTACGGGATAAAAATAGCTAAATTCGTTTCTTATCTGTTCTACGGTATGTGCAGCCAAGTTGCACTCTTTGGCAACTTGATTTGCGCTACCACGTCCAAGCAGGACATAGTCAAAGAACGCATCACTGATATTGTCGTTGTCATCGCTTATAGCTCTACTGTTGACATATTTTGCAATAACATAGTACGCCATGTAAATGACCGAATCTGATAGACTCTCAACTATCCACTCCTTGTCCCAAGGCAATTTTGTTCCAAGACCTGATTTTCTTGCGCAGGCCCGCTCGCGCAACCAGTCAATCACATGATCAAATTCCTGCCTGATGTCCTGAGGCAAGATATCCATATTGTTTAGGCACTTGTGTGCGAGTTTCTTCCATTCTCTGTCCTTGTAGTTTAGGAACCACTGATCACTCAGCAATTTGACCACGCATTCAGCTCCACATCTGCACTTTACTGGCTTGTTGATAAGTTCATAAGTCGTTTCTGCCCAACCTGAATGCAAGAGATCCTGCTTGATCTCATTCTTTGCTACAACAACTGCCATGCCCGCAAACCTGCCGGTATTTTGCATCATTTTACCTTTGTAGAATTCATGGGAGTAAAGATTGCTTGTCGCCTTCTCTAGTAGCTTGTCGTTATTATTATTATTATTATTGCTAAAATCGACGGTCTTCTCGATTGCTTCAGCAGCTGGTATGCTACTAACATAGGCTTCAGATTCGATTATTTTTATCGGGCGAACGTTGTCATCATCAACTGAAATATGAAATATTTGCTGAAGTTTCTCATCTGATTTTAGAGCTTCAAGAGCCTGGTAGTCATATGGTGCATGTGCTGGCACTGACATTACAATTCCAGTGCCGCTATCCGGTTCAACAAAAGACGCGGGATATATTGGGAGAGATGCGTTATTGAGAGGGTTGGTAGCAATCCATCCGATCATTTCGCTGCCCTTGACCGTTTTTATGATCTCGACCTTGTGGTTAAGAAACTCTAGCTTTCTTGCTCCCTCCTTGCTGATTATCCACTTTTGGCCATCAACTCGAGCCTGCACATAGTCAACCTCGGGGTTGACCCATATGTTAGTCACTCCAAAGAGCGTCTCCGGCCTGAGCGTTGCGGCTGGCAAGATAACAACTTCGCCGTTACTACTACCAGACTTAAACTTGATTACAGTGTATTCATTGAAATCTGGCTCTACGTCCCCTATAGTATCGTGCTGGCTAACAGGGTTCTGGTCACGCGGACACCATCCAACTGGGTGGGAACCCTGCACTACCAATCCTTTTTTTTGAAGAGTTCTGAACTGCCACGAGATGAACTTTGAATAAACCCGGTCAATGGTGGTAAATTCGCGCCTCCAGTCAATAGAGTAACCCATCTCCTTCATACCTCTCTTGATCTCGTGGTGGAAGTAGCTTGCTATCTTGACTGGCTCGACAAATGTTGCTATGACATCGTCTGATAGCTTGTAAATCGTATGAAAGGTTTCCATCAGCTCAGGGTCACTGGCGGAAACCTTTCGCGACATGGCAAGGATTGGGGTGCCGGTGTAGTGGAAGCCCATAGGGAAAAGCACGTTGTAGCCCTTCATCCTCAAATAGCGAGCATGTGTGTCAGCAAGCGTGTACGTTCTACCGTGGCCAATATGTTGGGGTGAGTTTGGATAAGGATAGGCGACTGTCACAAAGTATTTTTCTCTGCTGCTGTCGGGGTCTGATTCAAAGATCCTTTGCTTCTCCCACCTGTCGATCCACTTGCTCTCTATCGAATTCCAGTCTATACTGGGACTCACAGTTACCTTGCTACCTCTTCAGCCAACAACAAAGCTTCCTTTATCCTGTCTTTTGATTTGCCTCCGCCCTGCCCAAAGCGATCGTCCCCACCGCCGGACCCCCCTAGCTTGTTGGACACCTGCTTTGCAATTGCATTGGCCTTGACCTTCTTGCATGCAGCTTCTCCCGCAAATGCTATAACTCTAATGCCTTGACCCTTTGAAAGAAGGGCAAGATAAACTAAGTGTTTGTCAAGCTCGATTGCCTTTTCTCCAATGGCAATATGGTAGTCTTCATCTAGCTCTTCGTCATATGTGGTATACAAGTGTATGCCCGATTCAAGCTTTTTAGCTTGCTCTGATATGCTGTTTGCAATTGGCAATGAGACGACCCTTAGCATAGCTCGTACTTTTTTCTTCGCAGCTTCTGCATCTTGCATCGCCTTGTCAAAGGACATGATAACTTTTTCTCTACTTGAGCCTAGTGTCTGTGCCATTGATGCAAGCTGGCTATCTAGCTGCTGCATATAGCTGACAGCCGCCTCGCCGGCGACAAACTCTAGCCTGACGACGCCATCTTGGATTCGCTCGGACTTAACTATCTTGACTAGCCCAATTTCACCTGTCCTTTTTACGTGAGTTCCACCACAGGCTTCAATATCCCATCCATTGATATTGACTATTCTAACGTTGCTTGTAGGAACGACTCCGCCCTGATAGATGCGAAAGGAGAACTGCTGCTCGGCATCTCCCCGATCATAGGTCTTGATTATGACTGGATGATTTTCTCGGATTACCCAGTTTGTCATATGTTCGATCTTTTTCACTTCTTCTCTTGTAAGTGCGGAATGGTGCGTGACATCAAGCCTGCCGTAACCTTCTTCTTTGAATGCAGAGTTCTGCCATACCCAGGAGCCAAGTGCATTTCTAGAAGCAGAGTTGAGGACATGGGTCGCCGTGTGGTGTTTGGTAATAAGATCGCGCCGCCTGGCGTTTACTGTTCCTTGTACAGTTTGCTCCTTTGCAGGAATCCTACCTCCTCCTTCAATCTTGTGCACTACTACATCGGCCTGCTTTGTAACTTCTACAACCTTGATATCTTCAATTTGTCCAGTATCTGGCTCCTGTCCTCCACCCCTTGGGTAAAATGCAGTCTGGTCCAAAATGATATACTTGCCTTCGATTACCTTGAGCACCTTTGCATGAAAATGGCGGATCGATTCGTCTTGGTAGTAGAGTAATTTTGTCGGCGGAAGATCTTCCAGCCCATGTATTGGTTTTGAAGCCTGGCTTGATACCTGGCTTGTATGCAATTCTGCAAGCTTTGTATAAAATGTTGAAGGCACATTTTGTATAATTCCTTGCTCCATCAAAAAGTCTGGAGTTACTCCATCTGACTCATAGAGCCTAATAAGGTCGTCAACATTCAGCTCCTTAGCCCTTTTGCTCGATTTGAGTGACATCGCCACAGAGTTCATGCGCTCACGTGAACTGATGTACCTGCTTGCTTCAAGTTGCAGAATTGTCTTGACATCTTCCCTATGATCTTCAAGTTCTGGATACATCTGCCTAAGATAGTCGATATGCATTTCCGCGATGTCTTCAACTCTGATGATGTTTTTCCAGCCAAGTCTTTCGAGTATAGAAAGTGCCCTTCGAAGGATCATCCTTAGATTGTAACCTCCGCCTACGTTTGAGGGAAGCGCCCCGTCTGAAATCGCAAATACGAGGGTCCTTATG
>JALYGW010000044.1 GCA_030776915.1 Thermoproteota archaeon | reverse complement strand
ATTTTGTTTAGCATGTTTGGATCCTCTATGCTGCCCTGCAGAATTATTGCACCAGCAACTGGTGTAACCAGCTTGAGGTCAATCCCGATGACCTTCCCTGACGACCTTACTTCCTTCACGGCTACCTGCAGCCATCCTCCTGGTGCACACCCAAGGTCAACTACCTTATCACCCTTTTTGATAATGTTATAAGAGCGGTTCATCTGCAGCAACTTATAAGCTGACCTTGCCCGGTATCCCTGATCCTTTGCTAGTCGCCGGTATTGGTCACGTCGAGCGTCAGCAAGTCTCATTTTTTATAAAGTTTTGGAGGCTTCAGGCTTGCATTGTCAAAAGATTTAATGAGCCATTCCTCAATTAAATTGCAACTTGTCGGGCTGTAAGAACTTTCTATAGAGCACATGTGCTCAAAAGGACATGTCAAACAGGGGGCCTGTTCGATGCTTGTAGTGTCAACCGGCAGCTTTACTGCAAAAAGTCTGTACGTCCACCGGCCGTTTTCTAGCATTTTTTCGCGGCGAATCAGTGATCGTTTTTCAAGTCGGATCGCAACTCGAGAGCCATCGCGGCTTGTCAAGTCAAGCTCCTTCCAAAGCTCTGACTGTAGTATACCATCTTTGCCATTGCTAATTATAGTGCGAAAAACTTTGCCAGTGATGTCCTCAATTTGAGCTTCGTTTAATTTCAATCAACACAACCCCAGAGTAATACCATAATAACTATGTTGAACTGATAAATAATCCTTTTTGAGATCAAATTCCTTGAAAGATAAAGTAAAAAGCAATGGCTGAAAAATCGTCAGATATAGACTAACCTATTGATGGCTCGATAGTTATATTATAATTATTTCGATTTATTCTTAGTACCGAATATTCTATCAAAGTATTCTGTAGACTCAGGCACCATTTCTTCAGCCTCACCTTCCTTGATTTGTGCAAGCCTCTTTGCAATCTTTTTCTTGGTTTCAAGCTGCATCTGGCGCGCAATTTGGATTCTTTGCGCCTGCGGCGATCCTGCGCCATGCATTGACTCTGTCAGATAGCCTACTGCATTTCGCCCAAGAGTCATATTTTCAATTAGCCTCAGTACTCTCATCCTGTTCTCTGTTGATACGCCTTTCCGGCCCTTCAGGTATTTTTCAAGCAGAGGTCCAGTCTCAGGATTGCGAAACTCCTTCTCAGACGGCATTGTCACCATAAGTCCGCCTGCAATGTCTTGGGCAAGCCTTCCTATTTCATATGGAAACCGAGTGACGTTGTGCTTACAGACATTTGCCAGCATGTCGTCATTCTGCCAGTTACCCGCTGACGTTTTGTGCGCTCCGTACGAGGATGCAATGCCTGCCGCAAATATCGTCTCATTGAGGTGCGTCATTTCAACTAGCTTGTCTTTAATGTGTGACGCGTTTGCCACACCATTGTAGTCCGCAATGGCTGCAGCGGCTCCAATCAGGACGTCTCCAAGACCAGTCTTGCACACATAGCTTCGACGATGATAGCAAGTAAAGCGTTCGACCAACATTGATGCAAACTCATATTCACCATTCATGAATATTAGGTGGTTTGGAATGAAAACGTCCTTGAAGATTATCATGGCTTCTTGGCCGGAATACATGGCATTGCCGGCGTCAATGTTGCCTCCCTCCATACTCCTTGTATCACAGGACTGCCTGCCATAGATGTATGTGATGCCTGGAGCATCGACAGGGATTGCGCCAATAATTGCATAGTCTTTATCTTCAGACTTCAATCTCATTGTCGGCATGGCGATTATCCAGTGGGAGTTGATGCAGCCAGTCTGGTGGGCCTTTGCACCACTTATGTATACGCCTTCGCTGTCGCGCTTTGTCACATGCACAAACATGTCAGGGTCTTCCTGCTGTGAAGGCGATAGGCCACGGTCACCTTTGACGTCAGTCATGGCACCACCGATCATTAAGTTTTCCCGTTGCAACATCTTGACGAATTCGACTAGTCGTTTATGATACTCAGTACCGTGCTTTTGGTCGATTTCATACGTAGTTGAATATAATGAGTTAACTGCGTCCATGCCTACGCAACGCTGGAAGCAGGTGCCAGTGAGCTGTCCAAGCTTCCTTTGCATCCTGTTTTGGTCAACTAGGTCCTGCGCGCTTTCTACAATGTGCAAGAACCTGTTGACTTGCGATCCCGTCAGCGAAGAATGGGGTGCAGCAAGCTGTGGATCTTCCGCCGCAAGGTCATAGGTCTCTGCCACTGCATTTATTGATGGCCGGATCATTGGATGATCAACTGGCTCTTTTATGAGCTCTCCGAAAAGGTATATCTTTAGATTTCTACCTCTGAGGCTTTCAATATATTCTGCCCCATTCTTAATCGCCATACAAGATATATAGCACGAATGTTTATTATACTTTCTCAAGTGCAATATAGCAAAGAAATAGCATTGTTTGTTGTAATTTTTATACAAATCTGAATAGCTAGCTAGTTTGTGCCTGAAAACCTTTACCCCCTCAATCAGCTAATCTCGTGGCAGCTCGTCGCACCTTTTGGTAGGAGCGATAAATACTGCTAGCATCATTTTTACTATTATTTTCTACATAACATCTTCTTGGACCGGCCTGCAGCTATAATTGCCCCATTGAGCAAGTACCTGAAAGCTTTCCTCAATCTTCAAATGACGTGATCTAGGTCTTAGTCCGTTAAAGATTCTATATAACGAAATTACTATAAGAGTATTAATAGTCATCTCTAGATCTTTCAAGAAGTGTCTTCAACATCCCTCTAAATTTTGTTTCCGCTGCTGACACTTTTATGGCAAAGATGGCATCTTCAATTTTAACGCCATTTATACATACCTACTATTTTTCTCCTCAAAGCGTAGCTCAATCAACATTGAATATACGTCATACAATACATAAGACTATTGGATATAGGTCTGGTTGGTCTTATCAAAGTTCCTGACAACTTGAAAATCCCTACCAAACTGTGGCTGCATCAATGACCTTAACTCAGGATATATATCGGACGGGCCATTCTTTGCCATCTTGGTCGCAGCATGATCATCCCCCAACATCCACTTGCACAGCTCAAAAGTCATCTGACGCACGGTGTTCTCATCTACGATTCCAAGACTGTGGAGGTATTCATGGGTCAGCACCATGAATATGTAAGAGTTGTATTCTTCAGTTGATTTGACTACCTTTTTCAATGTAGTCAAGAGATAAATATTGACCACTATTGCATTTGAGCCTAGCATATGGTAGGCGCCAAGGTTGCTTGGCATCATTTGCAATATCAGACTTAGTCCAGCTCGATGAAGCTTGAACTTTTGCAGGACTACTGTCTTCACTAATTCAAAGGTCTCATCAAAGTCCTTCAGGCTTGCAATCTTCTCTACAAACTGCATCTGCTGTTCTGTAAGCATTATTATTTAATGCGCATTAGAGCTGTATAAAGTATATAGTAGTGGCTTCGCAATCTTTTTACAACTAGAATATGGCCTTACTGATGTGGGAACAAAATCTAAGCAGGTCAACCTGCGCGAGATAATAGCCAACTATCCTGATTTTCCCAAGCAAGGGATATTGTTCCGCGACATAAATCCTGTTTTCAAAAGAAATGATGCCTTAAACTATATCGCCGATGAGTTTTACCGTATTTATAGCAAGGCAAAGGTAGACATGGTGGCTGGCATAGAATCAAGGGGCTTTATCATAGCTACAGCACTTGCCCTTAGATTCGGCAAGGGTATTGTAATGATTCGCAAGATAGGCAAGCTGCCTGGCAGAACTATTAAGAAATCATATGATATTGAATACGGTACAGCGATAATGGAGCTTCAGCAAGATGCGATAGACAAAGGCAACAGCATACTTATTGCTGATGACCTGATAGCAACAGGTGGGACTGCAGTAGCCGCTGCGCAGATGATCAAAGAGCTTGGTGGAAAGGTGGCTGGCTTTGCGTTCATAATTGAACTTTCAGACTTGAAGGGTGCTGACAGGTTGCGCGAGATGGGTTATAATGTTGAATCATTGGTGACTTTTCATGGAGAATAGCGCAGATATCGGCATAATTGGAGGTACTGGAATCTATGATCCAGAACTTTTTAGTGCAAAGCGCGAGATCAAGGTGCATACGCCTTATGGCGAGACCTCCGATCTTGTGATAATAGGCGAATATTCAGGAGTTAAAGCAGCATTTGTGCCGCGCCATGGACGGGGCCACAGGATACCCCCTCACAAGATAAACAATAGAGCAAATATA
>JALYGW010000043.1 GCA_030776915.1 Thermoproteota archaeon | reverse complement strand
GGCCGTATGCAAACGTCAATAAATACAAATCATAGCCACCGTTTGCTGCAAGTGAAGCAGCATAGCACACTGAGTCAAGTCCTCCGCTTACAATGCAAACTGCTGTAGGTCTTGTAGTATTGGGGGTAGGCAACGCGATCAAAATTGATCTTGCGACTATTAAACAATGGTTGCTGTATATCTTTCAATGATTGTCCTGTGTTGAGGATACATCTTGATAAGCTCATTCCTTTTACCAAGCTCCCAGTCACTATAATTAAAGCCAGGCGATACTGTGCAACCAAGCAGACAGTATGATTTCTTATCGTTGAGTGAGGCAGCAAACCACGTGTTTGCCTTTACAGCAACTTGAGGTGCTTCGTCCCTGCTCTTTCCCATTTTGATCTTGGACAATTCTCCATTATCTATTGCATACAGTGTTAGCGAGCCCCCCATGTAGTGATGCCACAATTCATCGGACTTAATTCTGTGAAAAGCTGAAAACTGGTCACCAACTAGCATGTAGTAGATCGCTGTTGAAATGCATCGTGGCTTGTCAGATCCTACAACATTTACTATTGTGTCTGCAGTATATGTCTGCTTGAAGTAGCCCCCTTCCGGGTGCTTCTTGAGCCTTAGCTTCTTGATTAGCTGGATCGCATCCTTGTTCAAGGTTCCTATCATTAGGATGATTGCATCTTATTAGATTTCGAAAGAAGACATTAATGGCCGGATGAGCCAAAGTGTAGCTGCTACATGATAATAGGCTTGATTGGCAAGGCTAATGTGGGCAAATCTACTTTCTTTAATGCAGCCACCGATCTTGCCGTTCCTGTAGCAAACTATCCATTTACAACAATCGAGCCCAATGTAGGTGTAGCTTATGCTCGAACAAAATGTGTCTGTCGAGAGTTTGGTGTGCAGGATAACCCGGTCCACTCAGTATGCATAGACGGCAACAGGTTCATCCCTATCAAGCTGGTGGACGTAGCAGGTCTTGTGCCAGAGGCACATGCAGGCAAGGGACTTGGTAACAAGTTCCTTGATGATGCAAGGCAGGCCGATGCTCTCATACACATTATAGACGCTTCTGGTTCAACAGATAACAACGGTAGACCAATTCGAGCTGGAACTGGAGACCCAGTATTTGACATCCAGTTTGTAGAAGAGGAATTTGATCTATGGCTTGAATCAATCATCGGAAGAGACTGGGGCAAGACTGCAAGAGAAGCCGAGAGCCAAGGTCAAAAGCTGGAACAGCTACTTGCCAAGCGCTTATCGGGTCTTGCAATAAATGAGCAGACGATCACAAATGCAGTACAAGCATCAGGCTTAGCTTCAAAAAAGCCTGTGGCATGGACTCATGACGACATACTCCGATTTTGCAAAGTGCTACGTACAAGAGCCAAGCCGTTTGTGATAGCGGCCAACAAGGCTGACTTGTCAGCAGCGGATGATAATATCAAGAAGATGAAAGCTGGCGGCCTGGATCTGGTTCCCTGTGCATCAGAAGCCGAAGCGTTATTGAGAAAGGCATCCAAAAAAGGCATTCTGCATTACCTCCCTGGTGATGTTTCATTTGATGTCAAGCCCGAAGTGACGCTAAGTGCCCAGCAACTAAAGGCGCTTGACATAGTCAAGACCTTTATGAAAAAATATGGTTCTACAGGAGTTCAGGAAGCTATCAACATTGCCTGCTTTAAGCTACTCCGCATGGTGGCGGTGTATCCTGTAGAAGACGAGTTTAAACTTACAGACAAGAAGGGGAATATTCTGCCTGATGTCTGGCTTCTGCCTGAAGGCTCAACGTCCAAGAATCTTGCAGAAGCAATACACGCCGATCTGGCAAAGGGCTTTCTATATGCAGTGGACGCAAGGACTAAACAAAGGATCGCTGCCAACCACCAGCTGAAAAATGGTGACGTGATTAAGATAGCGTCAGCGACGAGCCGGGGATGAGAGATAATAACTATGCTGTGCCTTGGAATTGAAAGTACTGCGCATACATTTGGTTGTTCTGTAGTTGATTCAATGGGCAAGATACTCTCTGATACACGCGAGGTTTACAAGGCACCAGAGGGAAGTGGTATACATCCACGAGAAGCATCGCGACACCATATGGAAGTGTCGCCAGGTATTTTAAGAAATGCTCTAAAATCAGCTAATGTTACAATGGAGGACATTGACATTGTCGGGTACTCAGCCGGACCGGGTCTTGGACCATGTTTGCGCGTTGGTGCAGTGATAGCAAGGACAGTTGCAGGATTTTACAAGAAGCCGCTTGTACCTATCAACCATGCCCTTGGCCATATCGAGCTTGGAGCAATACTCACTGGCGCTTCCGACCCGCTTGTGCTGTTGGTGTCAGGCGGCCATACGATGATACTTGCATTTTCCCATAGCTGCTGGCGCGTCTTTGGCGAGACACTTGACATCACAGTTGGACAATTGCTCGACCAATTTGGTCGGGCTCTTGGCTTTGCCTCCCCTTGTGGCAACAGGATCGAACAATTAGCAAGCCAGTCGACTGGAAAATACATGCAGCTACCGTATATCATTAAAGGAAACGACGTCTCATTTTCAGGGCTGCTGACTGCAGCAGTCAAGCTTGCTTCACGCAATACTGAGTTGGCAGATACATGCTACTCTCTGCAGGAAACAGCATTTGCAATGTTAGCAGAGGCTGTCGAGCGGGCCCTTTCGTTCACCAGCAAGAAAGAAATGATGATTGTGGGTGGGGTAGCAGCAAATAAGAGGCTTGCTAAGATGCTTGATAGCGTATGCAGTCGGCAGGATGCTAAATTGTTTGTCTGCCCAATCAAGTTCGCCGGTGACAATGGTGCTCAGATCGCGTGGACTGCATTGCAGGAGTACCTGGCTACAAAAATGAATATTCAAGTGGAAGAGTCGACTGTGCAGCAGTCGTGGAGACTTGACACTGTGCATGTCAGCTGGCGCCGCTAGTGATCTGCTTTATCTTGCGCTCCCACTTCCCATTATTAAACACACCAAACTTGTAGATCTGGTCTCCTGCTACGGTTATCACCAGTTTTTTCACAAGGAACCCTTCAGACCTGACGGAAGATATTTTATCAAGCGGTATGTCAAGAACAACTTCAGTCTCCTTTTTTGAAAGAGTTGCTATTCTGCCTTGTGTCCTTTGAAATACCAACCTATGGTCAGTCAGCACGAGTATACCGCTTCTCAGCGTGTCCTCCGAGCAGTCCTCGTCAAGGAGTATTTTTTCGCCCGGTGCTGGCTCAAAACTAACCACATTTTTATCTTCAAAGCAGAGCCTATATTACTATTGCAGCCATTGCTGATAAAAAAGGGAGCAGAGGCCGACATCTATATTGTAGAGTGGGACAGCAAGAAGGCGGTTTCCAAAGTACGCTCACCTAAGTCCTACCGCCATCCAGAGCTAGACTCCATAATTAGAAAACACAGGACGATACGTGAAGCAAGTTTCATGTCTGCTGCGAAGTCCGCAGGCATCCTGAGTCCATTTGTACATTTCGTCGATCCTGCTAGGGCTGAAATAATAATGGAGTTTATTGAAGGGCAAAACGTCCGCGACGCGCTAACGCCGGACATCTGCTACCAGATAGGTCGCTGTGCCGCACAGCTGCACGCAAGCAACATTATCCACGGCGACCTGACGACTTCAAATTTTGTAATGAACAAGAGGCTTGTCCTGCTAGACTTTGGTCTTTCATACTATTCAGAGCGAACTGAAGATATGGCAACCGATATCAGACTTATAAAAGAAGTATTCACTAGTGCACACATAGCGGTCAGAAAAGCCTTTCCTCGCTTTGTAGAAGGTTACGCTAGTGTTGCTGCTGAAAGAAAGACAGATAAAATTTTAGAAAATGTCAGGAAGATAGAGCAGCGTGGAAGATATGCCAGGATGGCTTAGATTATGAAAAACATAACCTTCGCAAGCACAAATCAAAATAAGTTCCTTGAAGTCCAATCAATACTCTCGACACGAAGTATCACTGTTGACTTTTCTCAAATCCATCTTGTTGAAATCCAATCAGACTCCATTAAGGAAATAGCAGGGGAGAAGGCAAAAACTGCATTTGCAAAAGTAGGCAGGCCAGTCATCGTCGAAGACGACGGCTTATTTATCGACAGCCTTGCAGGATTTCCAGGCCAGTATTCTTCATTTGTATTCAAAACCATTGGAAATGATGGCATACTAAAATTACTTGCAGGATCAGCCAAGCGGTCAGCGTACTTCAGCTCGGTGATTGCCTTCTATAATGGAATAATATTGTCAATATCAGATGGAAGGGTTGACGGCAGGATATCTGACAGGATAACAGAGCGTGGTTGGGGCTATGATCCTATATTTGTCCCTGACGGCACCGACCTCACATTTGCGGAGCTAAAGAAAAGCAAGAATGAGTATTCGCACCGCAAAAGAGCACTTGAAAAATTTGCCCAGTGGTACCTAAAGCTCTGACACTCAAAGCATGTATTCCTTAATCCACCTGTCAACATAGCGCACTTCATTCTGTAATACCACTATCCTTGAAATCTCACTTTCATCCATTACCTTGAATGAACGCATCTTGGCACACAGCTTTGCTGCAAAGTTCCTTATCTCATTCATTTCCAGCATATGATCTTGCTCTAGCCGCTGAGTCGACATGCCAATGTGCATATAAGATTTCAGCTCAATAAAGTGAGGGTCACCCTGCACCATCATATCCGCAAATTCTCTAACAAAATCGTAGCTATCGTTGTATCCCTTTATCAGAGTCATCCGAAGCACAGTTCTGGTGTCGAGGGTTGCAAGTAACCTCAGGCTCTCCAACCAGCGCTCCCATGCGTCGCGGTGACGTGGACGGTTTATCTGATAGAACATTTTTTTGTTTGAAGCGTTAGTCGATAAGTAAATCTGAGTGGGCAGTGCGTCTTCTACATCTAGCCTCTTTAGCATATCCGGCTCTTGCCCGTTTGTCACCAGAAAAATTGACTTAGTTGCCTTGAGCGACCTTAAGTATTTTATCAGCTGCGGCAGCTTAGGGTACATTGTAGGTTCGCCTGATAATGAAATTGCATAATGGGCTGGCAACAGCGATTCATCAAGCTTTTTCTTATTGTTCTTAGGATCGCCATAAAAACCATTTATCAGCTTTTTCCGCTCAGCCATCAATTGTTCAATGATAATATCCGGCTCGTCGACCAGCTCCTCCGGCATCTGCAGCGTATCATAAAACTCTGTTGGGCGCCAGCAGTAAATGCACCTGTTTTCGCAGTTCATTGCAGTCGGGGTCATCTCCATGCATTGGTGAGTAGAGATGCCGTAGAACTTGTGTTTATAGCAGTCACCCTCTTCCGCAAACGACTTTTTTGTCCAATGGCACAGCTCCACTGAAGAGTGATTGTAGACTCCGTACTTGGCCTTCTGCAACCTTGCTTTTAGCTGGGGCGTGATCTGGATCAGGTTGTTGTGTATCGAATGTGAAACGTGCTCGTCTGAGCAGCTCATGCTGGTTTTGGTAATGGCTTGAAGATCAGATTTAAATTTTTCACTATGCCGACTGCTAGCTGTGGCTATAGATACAGATAGAATAATGAAAGTGGGGCTTGAGCTTGCCGGCTGGAAGAAAATGCCTGCAGACAGCGCCGTGCACATAAAAGGTAAGAACATAAGCAAAGTGCTGATCGGAATAGACATAGGAACCGCAGAGCTGATGCTTGCAAAGCAGCTTGAGTGTGATGCAGTCATTGCTCACCATCCCATTGGTGCTACCGCAGTGAATTTTTACAAGGTATTTGATAGGCACATCGACTACATGACAGAGCATGGTGTTCCAAAGAAAATTGCAAGAGAGGCAGTTGAGAAGCTCAAGGAGCGAATCGAGACACGTAACCATGCTAATATTTACAGTGATGTTGTCGGAGCTGCCAAGGTGCTTGGCATGCCGCTTGTCAATATCCACCAGCCATGTGACGAATACATGCGGCAGGTTATATTGCGCGCCATCAAGGCCGGCAGGAGAGAATACGTATCAGATATTGTCAAATCCATTAGTAAGATCCCAGAATTCCGCCATGCTGCAACCAAGGTACGAGTAAGGTTTGGGAATCAAAACAACAAAGCAGGCCATTGGACTTTAGTGGTGGCCGCAGGCACCAATGGTGGCTTTAATATCGCTAAGGCATACTTTCAATATGGTGTTTCTACGGTCATTTATCTGCATATAGATTATAACGAACTCATGAAAATGAGGGAAGAAAAGCTGGAGGGCAACCTTGTAGTAATGGGACACTTAGGTGGAGACTCAATAGGCCTCAATGGCCTTGCAGAACGACTTGAGAACCTAGGTGTTGAAACTGTCAGAGTCGGCATCCTTCCAAATAGATAATCATGATGGTCGAACGATTATATACTGTAGTTGTTGCAAATTTGCTGGCTGGCTGGCCTTCGTAGTATAGCCTGGTTAGTATAGGCGGCTGTGG
>JALYGW010000042.1 GCA_030776915.1 Thermoproteota archaeon | reverse complement strand
GTCAAGTGCTTGACCATGGAAAATCGAGTCAATTACTTAGATATTATATCTTGATTCAAAAAGTATGGGAATTCAGACTTGTCGAGAGGTGGGGAGGGGATTCGAACCCCTATAAATTCGCTAACCGCTGGTGTGAGCTGCAGGCGAACGCATGGCCGCTCTGCCACCCCACCACATAGTTGCTAGTTCTTTTCTAGTTCATAATTTAAAGCATTGGCATATGAACGAGCAGCGAGCTTGGCGACCCTAATGGGCTCTGGAATAGAGCCCTGTAGAGTAAAAGAATTAAGTATGGCAACTGCTTTCCTCTGGTTTACTCTCCAACAGCGGATGAAAAGATTCTTGCCGGTCTTGAGTGTCACTCGCTCGCGCCTTCCTAGCTTTTGATATTGTACAAGCTTATCTTGCCAATCGTCAAAGTGGTGTTTGATGCTATCCTCAAGTCCTTTTGAATCTTCAAACGTTATTGCAATTACGGGAAGACCTGTTTCTCCAGCAACCTGCTCACCATCTATGATGTTGTACATGCTGATAACAAGGCCATCAAGCACAATACAGTTGATGTCATCCCTTGCAAGGGACCTGTGCATCGAAATTATACTGTTGGTTGCATCATCGCCTTCTATTGTGGCAGTTCCGTATGCCATACCGTCTATTATGAGGTCTCGTCGCATAACCACGCCGGCTAGGATTGATTTCTTGGTAAATTTTTTGAAACTCTCTGCTATGCCAAGTACTCTGATCCCCTTTTTTTCTGGATGAACCCTGCGCGCAACAATCAATCTCCTTGCAAGCAGTTTTTGATATAACTCTATTTATTGTATCGATATCTTAGTGGCTAACTTGTGTCATTATCTGACCATGGCGGATGAAAAGGACTAAGGGCAATAATTAATAGGAATAATCTGGTTCATTTAAAAGCTAAGTTTTTCGTAACGTTACGGAATTCTGCAAAAAAACCATTTTCCACGAAGAAGATGAGCTCTTGCTTCATGAATAACTAGACTTTCTTCTATAGGCGGGACCTCATAACTCGGTCATATCTTGGTCTGATTTGACCGTCTGCGGCCACTTAGTCATTTCTGCAAGACTCAAAAAGGTCACACTTCAGAAAATTTGAAGGGTTAATAGCCAGCCATCGATGTCTATTCTTATTGTTTATTTCATCTCTCATAGTTGTAGTAGTCATCACACACGAAGGCCCATTCTTGATTCATTCTGTGCCATCCAAAACTTTTACTCTACTAGCATTCGTTTAGTCATTACCATCTTCACATATACACATATACGTTATTCACCTACTCAAACAGACGAACAAATCTCTTATAGCAAGAGAACAAAGCAGGTAAGCAATTGAATGTCATGTAATAAAGCTGGAAAAGGGTATATGTGGGAGTTGATACTTTTGCTCAAGCAGTCTACTACTACTACTACTAGTCAGGCTCACCATCAATAGCAGTATTGTTAGTCAACCTTGTCTGTCCACTACCATCGGCAGCATTCATAATATAGATTTCCGGGTTACCATCTCTGTCACTGTAAAAAGCTATCTGTTCATTAGGTCTGGGAAGTGTGCCAAATGCAGATTGTTAGTTTGATTGCAATGATAACATGAAAACGCTCGATATGTAAATGATGATAATGATAACTTGTGCAACTAACATATGGCTACACCCTACAGCGCTCCTTGCCATAGATAGTGACGATAATCGTGACGGCATTATAATATTATATCCCTCATAATGCACATTGGTAAGCTACATAAAGAGATAGATTGATTATTCTTCAAAAATCATAAGGGCTAAGACAATAGATGGTTTCATAGTTAGTTCACTCACCTCTAAAGAAAGAGAGTACAAAATAATAGCTATAGCCGTTTTCCTCCATTGGCTACTAAATGGGACATCCAAACTTTCAAAAATAGTTTGACAGTCTATGTCTTTCGAGAGGAAGACGCAAGCTTGTGCCGAGCAATTCATGACTAAGTAGAAGGAGAATTGTTGTTAGCAGAGTACTAGATCGCTCACCTTGAACCTTCTGCTTTCACATCAGATCTTCTAATGTAAAAGCAAAACGTGAGCCCTCAAATTCTTCCCGCCCAACCTGCTCCCACTTTACTTTATACTCCTTCGTGACCTGCTTACCTATAATCTTGATTCTTTTTGGTAAGTCTTGCCATAGCTTTTCTACTTTTTCAGAGTTCTTCGTCATCAAAAGCGACCTGCGCCTCTTCATAAGATATTTGACGGCCACGTTTCTATGCACTTGGCCTTCGACTGGTATCTGCTCTTTTCCTGTATCTATTGTAAACTGACGTTTAGCCAATGCAATAATCGTAAGATTGTATATGTAGAAAAGGTTTGTGGCTAAAAAAGAATCTCGTAGAGAGGATTATTATTCTCTCCCATACTGCTATTATTTTTACCATTTCATCGATCGAATTTACCCGTTGTCTCTGATGGAGAGTTGTCAACACCAGAGTATCGTTTGAGGAGCAAAAACCAGTTTTCTATATGGACGTGGGGATGCGCCTTACGTCAATTCTGTGGCGCCTCAATCTCTAGATAGCAGCGTAGGATAATGATCACAATATCTTTAACTTAGATAAGCTAATAGGCAATTGTTTGCCCTACTTGGGATCTAAGGGAAAGCCAAGATCGGCACGCCGGGCGCGAAAACCGCTGCAGGACAATTGGCCCAAGACGCCCGTGGGTAAGTGGCTAAGATGCACCTATAGAAAATGCGGGTTTGAATGGCAGTACTTTGGGGGCCGGAACTGGGCTGAATGTCCAGTATGTCACTCCACAATGAAGGTCGCAATCGCTAAGAGAAACTACAGACTAGCCGACAAAGAATAAATTTTCGTCGTGCGATAGCGAAAGGTCCACGGCATTTCTGTCCTTGTCGTGTATCACCAAGAGACTCTTTTGGATCCTATGCTTTTTTGCTAGAGCTTGCAGGTGAAAATTCAACGTATAGGAATCGTTAAAAGAGTCTGATTCGACCAATGCGAGGCTTTCGCTGTACACGCTCAGCTTAAAACCTTCTGACGATTTCTCTATTAAAGTGACATACACTATATGTGTTTTTGAGTGTTAGCGGATTTTAAATGCTGCCTTGAGTCTTACTGCAGCTAATACGCCTGCTGTCAGCGCTGCCAGCCCTATCAGGGCAGATGGCATCTCTGGCATACTTGTGACTCTTAGGATTTGCACTTGGTGGTTACCCTGAGGAACAAAAAAGTCAATGTAGATTGTCTTGCCATCATCACTTACTGAGGATTCGTGCAATTTGCCATCTAACATCACTGTCACAGTCTGGTCTTGCAACGCTTGTGGTATCATCAAACTTATGGGTCCACCTGTGGGACTATAATGCCTTATTTTGAAGGCTATGCTATCCGATTCATTTTCATACCGCATTGCGCTTACCTGAGCTGCCGCTTCTAGAGCATAAGGGATAAACTTACCACCGCCGGCGTCTATTGTAGTTATTGGAGCGTCAAAGTCAAGGCCAGCACAGCTGTAATAGTATACCTCTGATTTGACTGCCTCATCAGTAAAGGCAATAAAAGGTTGTTCCTCGCTGGCTCTAAGAACAGGGATCACAGTGCTCCTTACACTATCAAGCTGGGTCGCATTCTCGCTTCGCGCCGAGGCAAAGACGCTGACATTGTAAATATCAAAAGGACCATTGTTCTTGACTGTTCCAAAAAAAGCTCTTTCTTCTCCAGCGGCCATGCTAGTGTAGTTAAGTATGATCATATCTGTGATGTGTGTTGCTTCAACTTCCTTGAAATCCGCTATAAATGGGTGGCCTATAGTAGCTCCAGAGTCGATCACAAACTTGAAAGGCGAGTCGTTCAGCGGCCGGATGATGCGGCCATATGTAGGCTGCTGCTCTAGCCTGATCCCGTTTTCATCCTGAACTTCTAATCCTACGATCGCCTGAACTGGCAAGGCGCCAGTGTTTCTGACTGTGCCTACGACGTTCACTTTACCCTCAGAATCAACAAGTGATGATTGGGCAATTATTTTTACTGAGTGGTCAGCAGAATATGCTGCACTTGTGCTAAACGATAAAATGACTACAAGCGCTAGTGCAGGCATGGCTAGTAATATCTGCACCTTGTACGACATGAAAAGTGATTTGTAGATTGACAAGCTTATTGGCTGGTGGACTGCACTGGCTTGCAC
>JALYGW010000041.1 GCA_030776915.1 Thermoproteota archaeon | reverse complement strand
TTGCTACTACATTAGGACCGTCTTAATTCTCTAACTAATCGTCTAGTCATCTTTTGTATATCTCATATCCTTTCAGTTGACGGAGCCCTGTATTATCACACCTAGAGAAAATAAGATCAAAAATCTGACTTGACAGATGAAGTTATTCTAGTCTAGAAGAGAAATTGGCTTTATGGAGTTTGGCAAGACGATGCACTAGTCAAAAATGCTCAATAATATTCGTACCATCAGCAACTAACAGTTGTAGAACAACAGCAAGAAGTAGCTAATCGCCTTGTAAAGGCCTACGAAATAATAAGAAGAGAAAGGTAGAAAAGAGCCTTCCTTTGAATTAAGAAGAGTATAATAAATGCCAATCACAGATGCAGCAAAGAAACAGATTGCACAACAGCGCAGGCTGTTCTTCAAGATATGCTTCAAATGTGGAGCCAAGAACCCTATCTCTACTACAAGGTGCAGGAAGTGCCACGGCAGCCAAATGAGGCTGAAGAACAGGACGCTGGGAGCCAAGAAGTAAGCAAGCCTTAATATCTTTTCAACTACTTCTATAGAACAATTATTACTAGCTAATATCTACGGGTTCTATTATGGACAATATCTTCCACATTTAGTTACAAACTTTATGCCAGCGATATTGATGTTCTATAATTGTTCATGTCATATTCAAAGGAAATTATCGTTTACTGTTATGGTCATTATTCATGCTGGAGTTAGATATAGGTTTACCATACGTCATCAAGGCGTGGTATGACCTTTAGCCAAAAGAATAGAGGGATAATATTATTATCATAACTATTATCATGACTATTACGAGTTCCACTATCGAATATAGGCAATCTCAACAGTGTAATAATCTTCTTCCTCTAGAAAAAATTATTTGAGAAGAATCATCTGTTCTATCATCTGCATTAGTAGCTAAAGAAATCTTTGTTGTTTGCTGATCAGCCATTTTTGTAAAGTTCAGAAAATTCTCGATGATTTCATACTGCTCTGCCGCCTGTTATCATTAGGCATAGTGTGAATAGTTCTCTGACAGGTCAAAAGTGGATGGGGAGAGATTTGAACTCTCGACCACCTGTGTGTGAGACAGGTATCCTTACCCGGCTAGACTACCCATCCGCCTTTTTTGTGGTCTTGGCACGACGATAATTAATACTATGTCCCTTCATTGAAACCTTCAAGGTATACCTTTTGAGGAGGCGTTAGCGAGTCGATCTCGATGCTCATTGACTGCAGCTTGGCAAGTGCGATTTCTTGATCCTGGCTCCTGTCAATGTTGTATACTAACGGCTTCATCGTATCGCCTTGCTGTGCTAGCTTGATTACTGATAAGAACTGGTTGGCAAAGCTCATATCCATGACCTCTGAGGGGTGGCCTTCTGCTGCAGCCAAGTTGACAAGGCGACCCTCTCCAAGCAGGTATATCCTACTGCCATTCTTGAGAACATATTGCATTGTGTTTTCGTTGATCTTATTTTGGTGTACTGTTTGTTTTTCAATCGCTGGTATAGAAATTTCAACATTAAAATGACCTGCATTTGCCAAGATTGCGCCGTCTTTCATCTTGGCAATGTCTTTGTCAATAATGACATCCTTGCAACCTGTCGTCGTGATGAAAACATCACCTATTTCAGCTGCCTTTTCCATCTTGGTCACAGCATAGCCGTCCATCTTGGCTTTGAGGGCAGCTATTGGATCAACTTCTGTAACAATGACATTGGCACCAAGGCCTGCTGCACGCCGGGAAATGCCTTTGCCCACGTGGCCATAGCCTGCAACAACCACATTCTTGCCAGCAATCAGAATGTTAGTTGCGCGTATTATACCATCCAAGGCTGACTGGCCAGTGCCGTAAATGTTGTCAAAGTCGTGCTTTGTTTCAGCGTCATTAACAGAAATAATTGGATACATCAGCTTGCCCGCCTTTTGCATAGCCCGCAACCTGATGACGCCAGTAGTTGTTTCTTCAGTACCTCCTCTTATTGAGTTAAAATTTTTCTTGTGCATTTCAACGGTCAGATCTGCGCCGTCGTCAATAGTGACATGTGGTTCGATCATCATAGCAGAATGGATATCATCATAATATTCCTGCTGCGTCACGCCTCTGCTTGCAAATATCGAAATACCTTCATCCTGAGCTAAGGAGGCAGCAACATCATCCTGTGTGCTCAATGGATTGCAGCCACACCATGACAGCTCGGCGCCGGCAGCCTTGAGAGTCCTAACAAGGACTCCGGTTTCCTTTGTAACATGTAGACATCCAGCAACCCTTATCCCTTTAAGAGGCTTGGTTTTTTCGTATTTCTGACGCAGTGCAACCAGTACAGGCATGTGGGCTTCTGCCCACTCGATACGGTTCTTGCCTTCTTTGGCAAGTGTGGTGTCTTTGATGCGAAATTCCATTCAATTTTGACAATATTAATGCCCTATATTAGTTCTACAGCAATAGTCCTCTTGAACGCATTATCTGAGTCACCTGATCGTCAGAGACTGGTCCAAACTCTTCATAAAACTGTCCGACTGATCCGAAATCGTGGGGCATGTGCAGTACTATAATAGAATCGGACTCCTGTTCTAGCACTTCCACAGATTGAGAGGGCGCGACGGGAACCGCGATAATGAGGGTTGATGGGCGATGCTTTCTTGCCCACCTTGCAGAAGCAATGACTGTAGCACCCGTAGCAATGCCATCATCAACTATAATGGCGTTTTTGCCTGCAATATTATAACTAAGACCCGGCTTTCTGTATGCTGCAGATCTGCGCCTGATTTCTGTGGCCTGGCGTACCCTTTCGCTTTCGATGTAGTTCTGTGGTATTCGCAGCGCATTTACGATATAGCTATTAATGTATGAAGTACCATCCTCCATCACTGCCCCTATCGCAAGTTCCTCGTTCTCCGGTGCTCCGAGCTTTCTTGGTATCACAATGTCAAAGTCTGCGGCAAGCTTCTTGGCTACAATATCCGCTAGTATGACGCCTCCCCGCGGAATGCCAAGTGCTATCGCAGAGGTATATCCATGCTCCGCCAGCCTTTCTGCAAGGAGATTGCCAGCATCAATCCTATCGCGGAACTTCATAACATGATTTCTCCTGTTACAGTTTTAAGTCTTAGTTGTTATAGGCATTTGCAATAGCAGGAATTGGCAAGCAGGAACACTTTCGATATTGGAGCCTCCATATAAAAGACCCATTAGGTCCCCCTCTTCCTACTCTTCTCTGCTTGGAAAATAATGCAAAACACAAAACTTGAATTTGTTTATTTACCCTTAAAGCTTAACTTTTGAGTTAATTGCACCTTCTCAGAGGAATGGCCTAAACACCTTTTTATGGCGCATTTTGGAGCATTATATTGTCCTATCAATGAGATTCAGACATCACCTCAACTTATAGTGGAACCAACTCAAGCCAATTTATCACAATTATTACCAAAGCAAGTATAATTATAGGCTGTGCAAGCATATATCTGTCACTTTGTTTCACTTTTGATTTGATTTGATTTTTTCTTATCTGTGTGTCGTAAAAACATGTAATCTGCGAAAACTATAATTCTGACAATGATTAATGCTCAGGCCTGTGCGCAAGCTACAGATTGCTGTGATTGGCTACAATAAGGACAGATGTACTGACATTGCAAGCAAGATGGCATATGAAGTGGGCAAGGAAATTGCATGTGCTGGCGCAGTGCTGATCTGTGGAGGGCTTGGCGGTGTGATGGAATCTGCATGCAAGGGAGCAAAAGAATACGGCGGCACCACAGTTGGGATAATACCACAGGAGGAGTTCTTGTATGCAAATGAATATTGCGACATCGTAGTATGCACTGGCATAGGCTATGCAAGAGATTTTGTTATTGCATCTTCCGCCGATGGAATAATCGCAGTGGGCGGCGGCATAGGAACGCTCATTGAGCTAGGTGTAGGCTACATGACTAAGAAGACAATGGTAGCGATATCGGGAAGCGGAGGTGTAGCAGACATTTATGGGGGTAAGTTTTTGGATGAGCGCAACAGAGTCTCAATAACTGTTGCAAAAGATGCAAAGACAGCAGTGGAAATGATACTTGCTACTACTGTGAAAGCAAGATGAGTCGGAAGAACTACTAATCTTGATATTTGACCAAGTATGGATCAGGATCATAGAACGGCCCATATTTTGCAGCCAAGTCTTGCAGACTGCGAACGATATTTTTGACACCGAATTCTTGTACTGTGGTGAACAGCTCCTTTTTTAACCCCATGCCAAGCTTGAGCGCCTTTTCCAAATCTTCTTTGCCGCACACACCATTTGAAATAAGCCACGCGGCGTTATTGGCAGCCACTCCGATCAGCGCAGTTGGATTGTACTTTGTAGCCTCTTGCTCTGTCAAGTTTATGCGCTCGTACTTGTCGCCTTTGTATTCAAAAAAGCCCTTGCCCGACTTTTGGCCTAGATTCTTTTCGTCATACAGCTGCCTTATCTTGGGATGGGGTCGGATAACATTCTTGTCCCGAGAATGCATCTCAACAGTTGCTTTGTGTATCACGTCAAGGCCACTATAGTCGGCAAGCTCGAATATCCCCATTGGGAATGATAACTTGAATTTGACTGCCGAGTCGATAGTAGTCATTGCAACATTGTCTCTTTCTTGGCAGTATACAGCTTCGTGAACAAGCGGTATAAAGATACGGTTGACAATAAAGCCAGCGACATCTTTTTTACAGAGTACTGGCTGCTTACCAAGCTTCTGCACAAGACTTGTTGCCATGTCAATCATGCTTTGGTTGGTTTTGCTGCCAGGTATCACTTCGACTAAGGGCATTAGCTGTGGTGGATTGAAAAAGTGAAGGCCAACAAAGCGCTCTGGCCTGCTGGTAAGTGCAGCCATTTCTGTGATTGGAAGAGTGCTTGTGTTTGAAGCATAAAGCGTCCTGCTCTCTGCAAGGCTGTCAACCTCTGCATATACCTTCCTTTTCAAGTTCATGTCCTCTGGCACTGCTTCAATGAGCAGATCTGTACCTTTGAGAGCCTGCTCCAGGTCAACTACTGGTGTGATTCTAGCAAAGATCTTGTCCGCCTCTGTCTGTGACAGCTTCTGTTTTTCAACTAGCTTGTTGAGCGACCATTTTATCTTCTCCGTTGCTTTGTCAAGAAAAGACTGCTCAACGTCGCGCAAGGCGACATTGTAGCCGGCCATTGCAGATACCTGAGCAATACCGTGGCCCATAATACCAGATCCAAGTATGGTTATCTTATTGATTGTTGAGAGTGACATTATAACTAAAGCATGGCTCTTGGGGAATTTTTAATGTTGCTAATTGGGCATCATATTTAAAACCACACTTGACTATATTGTTGTGATAATTGGATTTACAGCGCTTTGTTGCAGACGTGACATCGCTCTCAGGCAGAATGTCAGCTGGCGAGCCTGAAGAAATAGTGGAGAGAATGAACTTTGTAAAGAACAGACTCATTGAGCTCTATATGAGAAACCTTGTCAAAATAAATCATTCAGCGATGGAGCTTGTATGCGCCAAGCATCTGATCCGCTACGGCTATAAAGTTGACGTGGAGAAGCAGCTGACAGATATTTTGATCTGTGATGTGTATGCGGAAAAGGGGGATGGCGCAGCCATTGTTGAAATTGAGACAGGCTTTATTCCACCAGAGCACGCACTCGATCCGCTGTCCTACTATGCTGCAAGGATTGCGAGCAAGATAGCACGCTATAGCAAGTATGCGAATCAGTTTGTCTTGGCGACTCCCCCTGTCAGCGTCCTTCCGATACCTGCCTTGTTCAGGCGTCCACCTCGTGACAGAAGACCAAGTGAAATAAAAAAGGTCAAAGTGTTGTGTGATAAATATTACAAGAATCCTCCTGTGACTGAAGATGAGATTCTAAACAGCCGGCTACACATAACATACATCATAAATATTGATGCAGGTGAGGTAGTCGAGATGGACATCGATTCATACTTTGAGCACGTGGTAGGCATGTTGTCTACATGCATGGACCTATGAGAATTTTGTGATAGTCTTTTGACCATGCGAAGGTCTCTTGCCCTTTGAGACGCGAACTGTTGCGGTTCTTTCATCTGCCTTTTCAACTGCCGCTCTGACCACCTTTAGCACATTGTCATCTTTGGTACCGCTAACATACACTACATATACGAGCGCCTGATCCTTTCCATCTACTTTCCTTACGACCCGTCCGATCCTCTGTGCCACTTGGTTCATATTAGACGTGCTAGCAATAATTATTGCAATGCCTACTTGTGGTACATCGTACCCAATTTCAAGCGTGTGTACCGACAGTAATGGAAAATAATCTTTACCCCAGCTTTCCAAGATCTCCTTTCTCTCCTTTGGTTTGATTCCGTTGTGTATTGTTTGCGCTGGTATTCCATTTGCTTCCAATATTGCCTTTAGCTGTTGAATTGAGTCGATAGTTTCACTAAATATCATGATGCGCTCGCCTGTGTGCCTCTTGACTAGCTCAGCTGCCTTGAGTAGCTTCTGTCTAGTAGCACTGAGCAATTCTTTGCGTTTTCGCACATGAGCAAACCATATTTTTGCCATTGATGCCCGCGACCCGCCACGCATTAGTATCTTGGTCATCTTCCCCGGATCATATGCCTGAAGCTTTCTTGAGATATCCTTTATTGCTGTACTTGCCTCATCATAGCTTTTTTGCTCCTCCGACGCAAAGCTGACTTCTACTGGCTTGACGATTGGCTTGGCGAGCCTGCCGTCCGTGACCGCATCCTTGATCATGTATTTCTTTACAGGCGGAACAACAGTTAGAATTGTTTGATATTTTGGGTCCTTTTCATTTATGGTCGCAGTGAGTCCTAGAATCGCCTTGTGCGAATCTTCTACAATAATATCGAAGATGCTGTCAAATGCAACTGCGCTTTCGCTGACAAGATGGACTTCATCAAGTACTACCATGTTAGCACTCCTTATCAGGTTGTAATTATTGATGGCACTCTGGTATGTACTGATAGTGATCTCTCTAATGTCCTTGCGCTCCCCGTAGTAAATGCCGATGTGATCATCAGAAATGCCATAACGCCGCAGACGTCTAACATTTTGCTCTATCAACACTATCCTTGGAACTAGAAACAATATTGTAAAGCGATCCTGTCCTGACAGCTTAGCTGCCCACCTTGCACACTCAAATGCGATCTCGGTCTTACCAGTGCCTGTGCTAAAGATTACAGATCCACGGCAGCCATTGTCAACCCATGCTTTGGCAGCCTCCAGCTGATCCTTTTTTAGCTCAAATGGAAAATGCATTGTAGATATCGCTGGCGGCATGCAACAAATGCAAGTCAAGCGAATAAAAACTTTAATGATCTTGGCTAAACATGATATAGTATGAAGCCGCTAATTTACATGCTCCACCAGGACGATCCCTCCAAGTGTACTGCAGCCAAGCTGGTCAGGTTTCGCTTAGCAACGCCCGTCAAGTTTATCTCGAGGACTACTATTGTGCTTAACCCGTTCTCAGAGGCTCCTGTCTTGAGATACGACCGTACAATGGCAGATTCTGTATGTGCTATTGACTGCTCATGGGAGCGCGCAGACGAGGTGCTAAAACATCAGCGCCTTGCCGCTCAGGGAATAGCGAGAAGGCTTCCTGCGATGCTGGCTGCAAACCCAACTAACTATGCCAAGCTGGACAAGCTATCGAGCGTAGAGGCACTTGCAGGCGCCCTCTACATCTTGAATGAAAAAGAGCTTGCGGTAAAAATGATGGATAAGTTCAAGTGGGGCCATACATTTCTTGAGCTAAATGCCAACCTTCTACACGACTATGCAGATGCAGAAA